>JANLXD010000143.1:0-1761 GCA_031364935.1 Candidatus Eiseniibacteriota bacterium | reverse complement strand
GATCCGCTCGGTGACGGTCGTCTTGCCCGCGTCGATATGGGCGATGATTCCGATGTTCCGCGTGCGTGCCAGCGGAACCTGTCGTGCCACGGTTCTTCTATGCTCCCGGTTCTACCACTAGAAATGGCTGAAGGCGCGGTTCGCCTCGGCCATCTTGTGCGTGTCTTCTCGTCGCTTGACCGCCGCGCCGAGGCCATTCATGGCATCGACGAACTCGGAGGCGAGCTTCTCGCTCATGCTCTTGCCGTTGCGCTTGCGGGCCGCCTGGACGAGCCAGCGCACACCGAGCGACAAGCGGCGATCGCCCCGGATCTCGACCGGGACCTGGTAGGTGGCGCCACCGACGCGGCGCGGCTTGACTTCGATGATGGGGGTGGCGTTACGCATCGCCGCCTCGAGGATCTCGAGGCCGGGACGACCCGCCTGGGCCTCCGCGCGGGCGAGGGCCTGGCGCAGGATGCGCTCCGCGAGGTTCTGCTTGCCGCCCTTCATGAGCTTCGCCGAGAAGCGATGCGTGATGCGGTTGGCCGGCACGACCTCGTACTTTGTCTTGCGCGGGATGCTGGTACGACGCGGCATCTATTTGATCCCGCCCTTGCCGGGGGCCTTGGCGCCGTACTTGCTTCGACCCTGCTTGCGGTCGCGCACGCCGGCCGCGTCGAGGGTGCCGCGGATGATGTGGTACTTCACCGACGGGAGATCCTTCACGCGGCCACCGCGGACGAGGACCACCGAGTGCTCCTGGAGGTTGTGGCCGATGCCCGGGATGTAGGCCGTGACCTCCATCTGGTTGGACAGCCGCACGCGCGCGATCTTGCGCAGCGCCGAGTTCGGCTTCTTGGGCGTCATCGTCCGGACCTGCAGGCACACGCCGCGCTTCTGCGGGGCGCCCGGGATCGACACCTGGCGGCGTCGCAGGCTGTTCCAGTTCTTGCGCATGGCCGGCGCCTTGACCTTCTTGATCTTGTTCTGCCGGCCGTGGCGGACGAGCTGGCTGATCGTCGGCACGAAGACGTTTCCTTTCGGTTCTTTCGAGAGCTGATGCGGTGGCGGCCGACGAGCGACCGCGGTCCGGCCGAACGTCGCCGTCATCCGCCCCTCGGGGCGGATCCGGCTGGGACCGGATGGTGTGTTGGTGGGTGTCGAGATGGTCGTCGGCGCACGCGCCGAGAGCGGACCCCTCCCGAGGCCACGAAGGCGGAGTTTAGCAGCGGCCCGAAATCCGTGTCAAACGAGGGCCGAGCGTGGCGAGACTCCAGCTAAAGGCTAGAAGTTCGCCATCCCGCCGGACAGGAGGAAGACACCGAACACGAGCGTCCCAAGCATCAATTCCGCCGCCGTCACCACGACGGACGTGATCAAGACCAGTCGTAACGCAGTGTTCTGACGCAGTGGGGCCTTCACGAGCCAAAGCGCGACGGCGAACAGCGCCACCAGCGCCGGGATGGCCAATTCCCAGATCGTTCCGAGCAGCATCCCTGGAGGATAACGGCCGCGGTCCCAGGCGGCGCCATGACGTGAGTGGACGCCCGGTTCCTGCCATATCGGCATGGGGTGACGCTTCGGTGCGGATCTCGGACCGTCACGACCGGATCGGTCGACGTCGCGCGCTTGCGGCTATCCAATCAGCGCTCGATTCGAGGGCGGACGGCCCCGCAACCTCCCCGAAGCGTCATGGGATGACGATTTGGCAGAACATCGGTGCGGCGGGGGCCACGAGAGCCGGATATGGCAAGCCATCGCCGCGGCGAGAGCCCGGAC
>JANLXD010000119.1:0-1785 GCA_031364935.1 Candidatus Eiseniibacteriota bacterium | reverse complement strand
ATTCGGAAATCAAGGCGCTTTGCGAGCAGATCAAGGCGGGCCAGCAATCCGAGATCGAGTTCATGAAGTCCAAGCTGGAGCAGCTGGATAAGTAGCGGGTAGGAGTAGGGTCGCAAATTCTGCGGCCTGATCGATATGCGGGCCCCGGCGGCAGATGCTGCCGGGGCTTTGGCGTATGTGGGCCAGAGGGCCGAGAGTTGACTCGGCCGAAAGCCCTCCAGATCGCCCTCGTAGTGGCCGAAACATCCAGGGACCACCGCTTCGAAGTGCAATCACAATGGTCGGTGATGCAGGCACTTTATGCCCGATAAACACGACCCCGATTTCCGAGTCCTATTCGAGTCTGCGCCAGGGCTCTACCTGGTGCTCGCGACCGATTTCATGATCGTAGCCGCGAGCGACCCCTACCTTCGTGCCACGATGACCAAGCGCGAAGAGATCCTGGGCCGGAAAATCTTCGACGTCTTCCCGGACAACCCTGACGACCCGGGCGCGACCGGCGTGGCCAACCTTCGTGCTTCCCTCGAGCGAGTCCTCGAGCACGGACACCCCGACGCGATGGCCGTACAGAAGTATGGCATCCGACGTTCCGAGTCCGAAGGGGGAGGTTTCGAGGAGCGCCACTGGAGCCCGGCCAACTCTCCCGTGTTCGGTCGGGACGGCCAGATCGCCTACATCATCCACCGTGTCGAGGATGTCACCGAGTTTGTTCGCGTGAAGCAAGAAGGGAGCGAGCATCACAGGCTGGCTGGAGAGTTGAGAACGCAGGCCGAGAGGATGGAGGCCGAGATATATCGCAGGGCGCAGGAGATCCAAGAAGCCAATCGAAAGCTCCGAGAATTCCAGGCGGAACTCGAGCAGCGGGTCCAGGCCAGGACTACCGATCTACAGCGGACCAACGAAGAGCTCCAGCGGGAGATGTCCGAGCGTCAAAGGACAGAAGAGGCCCTGCGGCGAAGCGAAGAGCAGCTCCGTCACGCGCAGAAGATGGAAGCCGTCGGAACGCTCGCAGGCGGCGTGGCCCATGACTTCAACAACCTCCTCACGGCGATCATGGGCTACGCCCAGCTCATGACGATGCGCCTGAAGCCTGACGATCCCGCGCTCCGCGACACGGAGGAAATTCTCAAAGCGGCGACACGCGCGTCCGTGCTCACGCGCCAGCTTCTCGCCTTCAGCCGCCGGGAGGTCCTCCAGCCCCGGGTGCTTAACCTCAACGCGATCGTCGCGGACATGGGCAAGATGCTCCGCCACGTGATCGGGGAGAGCATCGACCTCGTGGTGGTCCCGGGAGAGGGGCTTGGGTCGATCAAGGCCGATCCTGGCCACCTGGAGCAAGTGCTCATGAACCTGTCCGTGAACGCTCGGGACGCGATGCCCGAGGGCGGAAGACTCACGATCGAAACGTCCAACGTCGAGCTCGGGGAGGTGTACGTTGGAGAGCACGTCGGGGTGGAGCCCGGCGCCTACGTTCTCCTCACCGTGAGCGACAACGGGACCGGAATCGACGAAGAGACAAAGGCACGCATCTTCGAGCCCTTCTTCACGACGAAGGGTGTGGACAAGGGGACGGGCCTCGGGCTCTCGACGGTCTACGGCATTGTCCAGCAGTGGGGAGGCGCCATTCAGGTTTACAGCGAGGTTGGGTGGGGAACCGCGTTCAAGGTTTACCTGCCGCGGGCAGCCGATTTGGCGGATCCGGGAGTCAGAGTACAAAACCCCACTGAGGTGCCCAGCGGTTCCGAGACCATTCTCCTCGCCGAGGATCAGGATGCCGTTGCCGCC
>JANLXD010000112.1:0-2113 GCA_031364935.1 Candidatus Eiseniibacteriota bacterium | reverse complement strand
ATCGAGAAGCGCGCGCGCGAGGCGCACGCGGCTCTCGAAGGGCGCCACGCGACCCTGACCGAGCTGAAGGGGCGCTACGAAGGGTACGACGCCTCGGTCCGGTGGCTGGTCGCCGGGCCCACGCGGCCGGACCGCATCCTCGGGACCGTGGGCGACGTGCTCCACGCCTCGGGGAAATGGCTGGTCGCGCTCGAAGCCGCGCTGGGCGAGGCGGTGCAGTTCATCGTGGCCGAGCGGACCGACTCCGCTCTGCAGGCGCTCGCGGCGCTGGAGGAGAGCGGCGAGGGGCGGGCCACGTTCATCGCGCTGGACCGGATCTCGCGCGCCCGCATCGCTCCCGTCCCCGAGGAGATCCTGAGCGCTCCGGGCGTCCGGGGGCCGCTCATCGAGCACGTACGGTTCGAGCCGGGCTTCATCACGCTGGCCTCGTTCCTTCTCTCGGGGATCGTCGTGGTGGATTCCGTGCGAACCGGCCTCGACCTGGTGCTCCGCTTCCCCGACCAGAGGCTCCACTTCGTCACGGAAAAGGGGGAGCGCGTCGTGGCTCCGGGCATCCTCCATGGTGGAAGCGGCTCGACCCGGGCCGGGTCGGTGCTTCGCCGCGAGGACGAGATCGTCGAGCTGGCCGCGGCCATCCAGCGCTCCGCGGCCGCGCTGGGGAACACCGTGGGCGCGACCGAGACGCTCCGCGCCGAGCGCGCCGCCGCGCAGGGAGCGCAGGAGAAGGCGGCCCGCGGACTCGCGTCGGCCGAGGAGGCGCACCGTTCGCTCGAGGGACGGCGGGCCGAGCAGACGATTCGCGGGGACGCGATGGCCAAGGCCTCCGAGTCGCTCGTGGGCGCGCTGAAGACGGTGGAGCAGGAGATCGCGCGGACGGGCGCCGAGGCTCTCGTCGCGGAGGAGAAGCTCCAGGCGGCTGAGGCGGAGCGCGGCCGTGTGGACGGCCTCCTCGCGGGCGAGGAGCAGGAGTTCCGAGCCACCGAGCAGGAGCGCGAGCGGCTCACCGGGCAGCACGCCGAGGTTCGCATCGAGGCCACGCGCGCGCGCGCGGCCTACGACGTGGCCCGACGCGAGATCGACCGGATGCGCCAGAGCGCGGACGAGGCGGAGCGCGACATCCAGAGCCGCGAGGAAGAGGCGGCCGAGACGTCGCGGCGGATCGAGGAAGCGGCGGCCCTCTGCGCCCAGCGGGAAGAGGAGCTGACCCACGAGATCCGGCTCAAGGCCGAGAAGGAGCAGGTGCTCCACGGCACACGGGAGCGCTTCGGCACGGTGAAGGGAAGCGTGGACGACATCGAGACCCGGACGAGGGAGCTTCGGCGCGAGCACACCGAGCTGACCGAGCGGCTCCACCGGATCGAGCTGGAGCAGAGCGAGTCCGAGGGCGCCGCGCGCCGGCTTCTCGAGCGCGTGTGGAACGAGTACGAGCTGGACCTCGCGGCGTATGTGCCGGCGGATGCTCCGGCGGCGGACGAAGCGGCGGGACCCCTCGCCGAGCTGGAAGAAGTGGACGAGGGCGAGGAGGGGCAGGTGTCCGACGCGGTCCTGGTGGACCGCGAGGGCACCGCCGACCCAGGGGCGATCGTCGGGGCGGCGGCGGACGATTCACCGGAGGCGAGACGCGAGCGGCTCCGCGTGGCGCAGGAGAAGCTTCGCGGGCTGGGCCCCGTGAACGCCCTCGCGGTGCAGGACTACGAGGAGCGCCGCCAGCGGCTCTCGTTCCTCACCGGCCAGAGGAAGGACCTGGATGACGCGCGGCAGCAGCTTTTGGAAGCGATCGACAAGATCAACCAGACCGCGGCCGAGCTGTTCTTGAAGACCTTCGAGCAGGTGAGCGAGAACTTCCGCACTGTCTTCACCACGCTGTTCGAGGGCGGGGAAGCGGCGCTGATGCTCACGGGCGACGACCCGCTCGAGGCCGAGATCGAAATCATGGCGCGGCCGCGCGGAAAGAAGCCGCAGTCGCTCTCGCTCCTCTCGGGCGGCGAGAAGGCGCTCACCGCCATCGCACTCCTCTTCGCGATCTACCTCGTCAAGCCCAGCCCCTTCTGCATCCTGGACGAAGTGGATGCGCCTCTCGACGACGCCAATGTGGAGCGCTTCGTCCGTCTGC
>JANLXD010000182.1:0-8354 GCA_031364935.1 Candidatus Eiseniibacteriota bacterium | reverse complement strand
GGGATCACGGCGATCACCGCGACGCGGGACTGACCGTGCGCATCGAGCGCTTCCCAGTCGGACCGCTCGACAACAATCTCTATCTGCTCACCGCCGACCAGGGGACCGACGTGATCGTGGTCGACCCTTCGCTCGAGAGCGCCGACGTCCTCAAGCAGACCGCCGCGCGCGGCCTCACGGTCAAGCGCATCCTCCTCACGCACGCCCACGTGGACCACATTCTGATGGTGAAGCCCTACAAGGACGCGACCGGCGCGCCCGTCTGGCTGCACGCGGACGACCGGCTGCTCTACGAGCTCGGCGGCCAGCAGGCGGAGGGGCTGGGGTTCCCGTGGCCCGGATCCGTGCCGGTCGATCACTGGATGGTGGAGGGCGAGGACGTGGGTATCCCGGGCATCGAGGTCCGCGCCATTCATACGCCGGGGCATTCGCCAGGCAGCGTCACCTTCGTGACGCCGGCGGGGCTGGTCTCGGGCGACGTGCTCTTCCGCGAGTCGGTGGGGCGCGTGGATCTTCCCGGGGGCGACTGGGACACGCTCGTCCGCTCCATTCGCGGCCGGCTCTTTCCGTTTCCGCGCGAGACCATCGTCTATCCGGGGCACGGTCCCACCACCACCGTCGGCCACGAGATGAAGCTCAACCCGTTCGTGGGCGAGTCCGCTTTCGAGCGGGCCTAGGCGGGGCGACGGAAATCACCGCGGAGCCGATCGCGCCGAGCGCCCTGGAGCGGCTGCTCACCCCGAGCGCCCTCTACCGCGACTTCCTGAACGACTTCGCGCGCGTGCGCGCCTTCTACCCGCGCGATTTCCGCGAACTCAACGAGTTGGTGGCCGCGGTCCGCGCGCGCTCCTATCCGGTGGCGCGGCGCGCCGCCGTCGCCTCGATCCTCGCGCGCCAGGCCGAGCAGAACGGCGTGCTCGAGCCCTCGCGCGCGGCGCTCGCCGCGTTCGAAAAGGCCGACTCCGTGACCGTGGTGGCGGGGCAGCAGCCGGGACTCTTCGGCGGCCCTCTGTACACCATGTACAAGATGCTGACCGCGGCGTCCCTCGCGCGGGAGATCGAAGAGGCGACGGGCGCTCCCGCGGTGCCCGTGTTCTGGATCGCGTCGGACGATCACGATTTCGACGAAGTCCGCACCACCTACATGAGCGACGGGTCGGAAGAGCCCACGCCGCTTTCCTATCCCGCCGAGGCCGCGCCGCGCGGCGTTTCCGCGGCGCGCATCACGTTCGGCCCCGCGGTCGAGGCGCTGGTCCGCTCCGCCGAATCGCTGCTTCCGCCCTCGCCGTTCCGGGACGCCGTGCTCGCGCAGCTCAAGGCAGCGTACGCGCCGGGGCGGGGTTTCGCCGAGGCGTTCGCGCGGTTCCTCGCTCCGATCGCGGCGGCGCAGGGGGTTCTCCTCTTCGACGCCTCGGACGCCGAGGCCAAGACGGCCGCGCTCCCGGTATTCGAGCGCGAAGTCGCCCTGGGCGGGGGCAGCTCGATGGCCGCGAAGGAGCGGGGCGAGGCGCTGGAGAAGGCGGGCTATCACGCGCAGATCGGGCGCGTGGGGAACGAGTTGAATCTGTTCTGGCACGGGCGCGAGCGGGAGGCGGTGCGCGTGACGGACGCGGGCGCGTTCCGGCTGATGGCGAGCGGCCAGGAGCTGTCGGCCTCGAAGCTCCTCGCCCTGATCCGAAACCGCCCCGCGGACGTGAGCCCCGGCGTGCTCCTCCGACCGATGATGCAGGACTATCTGTTCCCGACCGCCGCGTACGTCGGGGGGCCCTCGGAGGTCGCGTACTGGGCGCAGGTCTACGCGCTGCACCCGCTCTTCGACCTGGAGCCGCCCGCGGTGGCGCCGCGCGCGGGCGCCACGCTCCTCGAGCCCAAGGTGGCCCGCGTGCTCGACCGCTTCGGCCTCGATTGGACCGCGCTCGCCGGCGACGCTGAATCGGCCGTGCAGACGGCGCTCCGCGCGCTCCTCCCCGAGGACTTCGCCACGCTCTTCCAGCGGGAGCGGGGCGAGATGGAAGCGGTGCTCGCGCGCGTCAAGCAGGCGGTCACGGCCTTCGATCCCTCGCTCGAGGCAGCGGTCACTACCGCCGGCCACCGGATGGAGCGCGAGATTGAAGCTCTAGAGAAGAAGCTGATGCAGGTCTGGAAGCGGCGCCAGGAGGAATCGGTGCAGCAGATCCGCCGCGCCCACGGACACCTCTTTCCGAGGGGCGGACTCCAAGAGAGAACTCTTTCGTTCCTGGGTCCCTACGCGCGCTACGGGCCGCCGCTGGTCGAGCGCCTGCGCGCCGCGCTGGGGAAGCCGGGGAGCCACGTCCTGATCCCTCTGGGGGTATCGGAGGAATGAAGATCGGGATCACCTGCTATCCGACGCACGGTGGCTCGGGCGTGGTCGCGACCGAGCTGGGGATGGAGCTGGCGAAGCGGGGCCACGTGGTGCACTTCATCTCCTACCAGGTTCCGTTCCGCCTGAAGCCCTACCAGGAAAACGTCTACTTCCACGAAGTGCAGGTCACCACGTATCCGCTCTTCCAGTACCCACCCTACACGCTCGCGCTCGCGGCGAAGATGGCCGAGGTGGCGGACGAGGCGGATCTGGACGTGCTGCACGCGCACTATGCGATTCCGCACGCGATCTGCGGCTATCTGGCGCGGCAGATCGCGAAGTCGGCCAAGCTCCGGATGGTGACCACGCTCCATGGCACCGATATCACCCTGGTCGGGTCGGACCCGTCATTCCGCAGCCTCACTCGATTCGGGATCGACCAGAGCGACGGCGTCACCGCGGTCTCCGAGTTCCTGCGCCGGAAGACGGTCGAAGTTTTTGGAACCGAACGCCCGATCCACGTCATTCCCAACTTCGTCGACACGGCGCGCTACGTGCCGCGATCGTCCGGCCATTGCCACCGCGACCGGTTCGCGAAGAAAGGGGAGCGCATCCTCGTGCACATCTCCAACTTCCGCCCGAGCAAGCGCGTCACCGACGTCGTTCGCGTCTTCGCCTCGGTGCGGCGCGAGGTGCCGAGCGTGCTCCTGATGGTGGGGGACGGCGTGGAGCGCACGCAGAGCCGCGATTTGGCGGTGGAGCTGGGCGTGGAGCGCTACGTCAAATACCTCGGCCAGATGGACGCGGTCGAGGACGTTCTTGGATGCGGGGATCTCTTCATCTTGACCAGCGAGAACGAGAGCTTCGGCCTGGCGGCGCTCGAGGCCATGTCGAGCGGGGTACCGGTCATCGGCACGACGGCGGAGGGTTTGCCCGAGCTGATCCGCCCGGGCGAGACGGGCTACCTGCTACCGGTCGGCGACGTGGAGGGGATGGCGCGGCGAGCGATCGAGATCCTGAGCGATCCGAAGAAGCACGAGTCGATGGCCGCCGCATCCCGCCGCATCGCCGTCGAGAAGTACGAAGCGAGCCGCATCGTCCCGATGTACGAGGATTTCTACTCCGAGACGATGGGCATGCCGCCCCGCATGCCCGCCCACCTGGCGCCGCCCGAGGGGATGGCGTAGGGGGAAGGCTTCTTGGGAGCGTCGATGTAGATGATAGGAGGCGTGCCCGGCCTCAAATAGAGATCGAAACTGGAGTCCGCGCCGGCGATCACCCCGATCTCTGGGGACGCCAGCCGCCCCAGGTCGGCTGCCGCCCGAATCCGGTAGAGAGTCCCTGGGCGGACGATCAGGCGGAAAGCGCCCGTTGCGTCCGAGGTCGTGGACGCAAAGCTCTGCGTCCCATCCGAGCTGGCATAAATGGACGCGCTCGCAACCACCGTGGAGTCTTGGGCCCGCCGAACGACACCCGTCCACTCGACCCCCGACAGGTCAAAGTCGAGCGTGGTCGGCTGGCTGATGTTGTATGGACCGAAAGATCGGGTGGCGATGAACGACAGGCCGGGAGGCGGGTAGACGCGGAACGTATAGCCGCCGGTCGGCAGTCGAAGGACGTAGTCTCCACTGAGCGTCGTGCGGTTGGACGCCATCGACCCCACCGAGTTAGCCCCGACGAAAGCCCCGACCAGGGGCGTGGATCCGGGGCCGTGAACCACTCCCGTCACCAGATGGCCGTCGAGGTGGACATCGATGGTCGTGTCGCGTGATACCGGCACTTGCGGCATCTCAATCTGGGGCAGGCCAAGAGTGTTGTCTCCGGAATCGAAGCGGAAATAGTAAGTCCCGGGAGGCAGGAGAATGGAATAGGTGCCCGACGAGACTAGGACCCGTCCGTAGCCATAATCCCCGTAGACGTAACCCTGCGCGTTCGGCAGAAGTGCGCCCGCAGGTCCGTCGAGCTGCCCGGAGACGCGCACCCCCGTGAATCGATGGTCCAAGCGCTCATGATCCTCGGTGAGATCCACTGCTGGAAGCCGTGCCGTGACATACCCAGGGGCATCCACGTAAACCGTGTAGCGGCCCCCGATCAAAGTAATTTCGTAGGCGCCCGACGCATTGGTGGTGGCCACGAAGCTCTGTGGGTATCCATCTGAGGTGCCGGCCATCCCGCTGAAGTAGACCTGCGCCTCGGCGATCCCGCCGCCATCTCGATCCAGGATCGAGCCCGAGACAGCGACCTTTCCTCCTGGAGCGGTCGGAAGGTCGGCGCACGAAATTGTCGTGAAGGCCAACAGAGCCAGCGCACTGAGAACGAGTTTCATGTCAGAAGCCTACCGCGAGGCCGAGAAGAACAGACTTGTTCCAATTCGTCGTCCGCTCGCGTCCGAATACCGGGTCTCCGTCGTAAGAAAACGAGACGCTGCGGCTCCGATACGCCTCGCCGCTGCCCTCCATGAAAAGCGCGGTCCGCCGGCCCGCGCGGAAACCGACTCCGGCCCCGCCGACCAAGGTTCCGGCTGCATTGCTCGCCTGGTCGCCGAATGAATACAAAAGGCCTCCAGCGCCGGCCAGCAGGTACGGGAAGACCCTGCCTCCGGTGAGATCGAGCTGCGCCGCGACATGAAGGCCGTACACGCTGGTCGTCTTACCGGTCGTTTTGCGGAGCGGGTTCGAGTAGGTAAAGTCAGTCCAGATCGTCATTCGCCTTGCCACGCCGATGCCGATGCGCGCCCCTAGCTGCAACTCATCCTGGAGTTTGAGATCCGGCTCGAAAGATCGCAGGCCCGCCGTCGGCGCGATCGACACGATTCGATCGTCCGGGGAAGCTTCCACGATCGAGCCAAGGATCACCATGGCCGCTGCCGCCAGAAAAGCTGCGCGGAGCAAAATAATTCCTGAGCATGGGATCGACCGGGGACGCATCAAAATATGGAGTTGGCGGAGCACGATGTCTGCCTCCATGCCCGTGCGAATGGCGCGGGCCCGGGGTCTTGTGGCTGGGGGGGGATACGTGTACCATCCGAAGCTACGCCCAGCCCACAATCCACGCAACTGTCAAAAAGGCAGCCGGATAGGGAGCCATGACGCGACGTGAGCGAATTCGAGCGACGCTGGCGGGGGAGCCGACCGATCGCCCGCCCGTTTCCCTGTGGCGTCACTTCTACGACCGGGAAGGCTCCGCCGAGGCGCTCGCCGAGGCAATGCTGGAGTTCCAGAAGACTTACGACTGGGACTTCATGAAGATCAACCCGCGAGGCTCCTACCATATCGAGGATTGGGGCGCGCGGACCAAGCGTCCCGGGACGGGGCCTCTGGACAAGCCCAAGGTGGTGGAGGGCGTGATCCGGCGGCCGGAAGACTGGGACCGGATCCGTCCGCTCGACGTCACCAAGGGCGCCCTCGGGGAGCATCTCGACGCCGAGGAGCGGATTGCGGCCAAGATCCAGGGGGACGTGGACTGGGTCATGACCGTGTTCAATCCGATCTCCGTCGCGGCCGACCTGGTGAACGACGACGCGCTTTTCGCCGACCATCTCCGCCGCCACGGCGAGCGCGTCCACGGCGCCCTTCGCGCCATCGCCGACACGTTCGCCGCCTTCACGCGGGAGACGATGGCGCGCGGCGCGGCGGGCATCTTCCTGGCGACCACCGATTGGGCGAACGACACAACCCTCAAACGGGAAGAGGTGGAGGAGTTCGGCCGCCCTTACGATCTCCGCGTGCTCGCCGAAGCGGCCGCTGCGCCCCTCAACACACTCCACGTCTGCGGTCCAGGCGCCTATCTCCGCGAGCACACCGATTACCCAGTCGCCATTTTCTCGTGGGACGCGCGCGCGCGCGGCAATCCGTCCATCCGCGGCATGCGGGGCGCCACCGAGAAGACGCTGATGACCGGAATCAGCGAGGAGACGTTCCTCACGGGTCCGGCCAAGGCCGTGGAGGAGGAGGCGCGCTCGGCCATCGCCGAATCGGGCGGGACGCGATTCATCCTGGGCCCCGGCTGCGCCGTGCCGGCGGCCTCGCCCCAGGAGCACTACGCGATCGTTCGGGAGGCCGCCCTCGCATGCGCCTGAGCGCCTTCAAGTCGAAGATCCACCGCGCCCGCGTCACCGAGGCAAATTTGAACTACGAGGGATCCGTCACGCTGGACCCAGATCTCATGGACGCCGCGGACATCCTGCCGCACGAGCAGGTGCAGGTGCTCAACGTGAACAACGGGGAGCGCTTCGACACCTACGCCATCCGCGGCCCGCGTGGGAGCGGCGTCGTCTGCCTGAACGGCCCGGCGGCGCGGCTCGCCCAGGTGGGCGACATGGTCATCATCCTCACCTACGCCTGGATGGAGCGCGAGGAGCTGGAGCGCCACACCCCGCGCGTCGTCATGGTCGACGACCGTAACCGGCCGCTCAAGACGGAGACGGCCGGCGGACGCGAGGGCTCCCTCCGGTGATCGGGCCCCACGGAGCGCCACGGTGAGACAACGCCTCGCGGGCGCCCTCCTGGCGCTCGCGCTCATCCTGACGTGCGCGGCTCCCGCTTCGGCCAAGACCGCTCCGGCCGACAGCACCGGGCCCCACATCCCGGAGATCGACGTCCTTACCATCGACGGCGCCATCTCGCCGATCACATCGCAGGTCATCACGCGCGCCATCGACGCCGCGGAGCGGAACGGGCGCGAGGCCCTGGTCGTGCGGCTGGACACGCCGGGCGGCCTGGACACCAGCATGCGGGACATCATCAAGCGCATCCTGGTCGCGCGCGTGCCGGTGGTGGTCTACGTGGCTCCCGCGGGGAGCCGTGCCGCGAGCGCGGGGACCTTCATCGCGATCGCGTCGCACGTGGCCGCGATGTCGCCCGGCACGTCGATCGGAGCGGCCACGCCGGTGAACATGGGCGGCGCGGGCGGAGACTCCACGATGATGCGCAAGGCGCGGAACGACGCCGTCTCCTACATCCGGTCGCTCGCGATCCAGCGTGGCCGGAACGCGGACTGGGCGGAGAAGGCCGTGCGCGAAGGGGGCTCGCTCGATGAGAACGAGGCGCTCCGCCTCCGCGTCATCGACCTGATCGCCCGGGACGACGACGACTTGTTCCGGCAGCTCGATGGGCGAAAGGTGATGATCGGCGGCGAGACGCGCACGCTCCACACGAAAGGCGCCGTCCGCCACGCGCTCAAGCCATCGTGGCGGCAGGGGCTCCTCTCGAAGATCGTCGATCCCAACGTCGCCTACCTTCTCTTCATGCTGGGCTTCTACGGACTTCTGTTCGAGCTGTCGAATCCGGGCGCGATTCTTCCCGGGGTCGTGGGCGGCATCTGCATCCTGCTCGCGTTCCTGGCATTCCAGACCATCCCGATCAACGCGACCGGGCTGGCCTTGCTCATCTTTGCGATGGCTCTCTTCGTCATCGACCTCAAGGTACAGAGCCACGGGATCCTGACCGCGGGCGGGGTCGTGTCCCTCGTGCTGGGCTCCTTGCTGCTCGTCGGGGGGGATTCCGGCATGGCGCGCATCTCGTTTTCGGTCATCGGCACCATGGTGGTCGCGACTGTCCTGTTCTTTGTCTTCGTCCTCGGCGCGGCGTTCCGCGCCCAGCGGCGACGCCCCGTGACCGGGCGCGAGGGGCTGGTGGGGGAGCGCGGAACCGCACTCACCGACATCGCGCCCGCGGGACGGGTGTTCGTGCATGGCGAGTATTGGGAAGCGGAGTCTTCGGAGCGCATCGAGCGCGGCGCCTCGGTCGTCGTGGACCAGGTCGACGGATTGCGGCTCCGGGTGCACCAAGCCTAAGGAAGGAGCCGAGATGTTCACCTATTCGACCGTGACCCTCGTCATTCTGGGAATCCTCCTCTTTTCGAGCGCGATCAAGATCCTGCGCGAGTACGAGCGGGCCGTGGTCTTCCGCCTGGGCCGCGCCATCGGCGTGAAGGGTCCGGGCGTTGTCTTCCTCATTCCCGCCGTGGACAAGATGGTGCGGATCCCGCTCCGGACGGTGGCCATGGACGTACCGCCCCAGGACGTGATCAC
>JANLXD010000103.1:0-2052 GCA_031364935.1 Candidatus Eiseniibacteriota bacterium | reverse complement strand
GACGTCACGAATTCGTTTTACGTGCCGCAGGTGGGAGCGGTGGCGACTCCGACGGAGGGTGCAACGGCGACCCGGTTGTTTCGGATGTGTCCGAACAACGATGGTGGGTCGAGCCTTCCGAACAGCGCGCGCCTGAAGGTGGTTGTCCGCGACGTGAACGGGAATGGAATTCCCGGTGTAGCGGCGGCGGACATTTGCGTGCTGTACAACGGTGGGACGCCGGCGCAGGCTTTCAGCGGCGTGGGCGCGGATTCGGTGATTTCGAATTCGCAGTTCAATCCGACGCCGTTGTGTCCGGATCTTCGTTGCGTGGCGGCCGATGCGCCGACGGACGCGACGGGGACGACGTACATCACGTTCACGGGTGCCGATGCGGCGACGCCTGGAGTGGGGTTGGCGTATCCGGCGAACAACCGGAATCGGAAGTGGGGTCACTATGACACCGAGCTTCCGGTGTACGTGTTGGGGTTCAAGCTGTCGGGCCGCTTGACGACGGGCTCGGCGAACGGGACCTACACGCTCCGGATCAAGAACATTGACTGGACGGGTGGTTTGGGCACGACGTTGAATCAGGGCGAGGCGGTGACGGTGACGGACTTTAACGGGATCGCGAACGGAATTGGGATCAACAACGCGATCAGTTACTGGAAGGACTTCGACTCGCTCAGTGGCGTGACGGCGACCGACCTGAACATCATCACCAGCCACCTGAACCACGACTGCGATAGCCCGGGCAATCCGTAATTCGTCTTCGGCGAGGCTGGTGCCGCCAGGAAGCGGCACCAGCCCGGCCGGCCAAACAGGGAGGAACGAAATAATGAAGCACTGCTTACTAGTTTTTGCGGCGGTCGTCGCTCTCGCAATCGGCGTGCCGGCGTCCGCGCAGTACATGTTCGTCGATGTGAACGGTAACGGCGCGAACGGCTGCCCTCTCGCTAATAACGACATTCTGACTTCATCCGTCACATCAGTGGACGTCTATCTCAAGACGAACCTCAACAGAGATGGCAGCGCGGCGGTTTGCCCGACGGGCGAAGCGCTGACCATCAACTCCTACACGTTCATTCTCAACGCACCGACGGGCGGCGTGACGTACGGCGCCTGGACGGACGCCATGGGCTTCACGATCAACGCTAACCCGTTCCCCAACGGCACTGGCGTTGCCGGCAACGACATCTGGATCGCCAAGGCCTCGGGTACGCCTGTGGCTCCGGGTACGTACAAGCTGGGAACCCTCGCGATCACGGTCACGGGGACTCCGACCCTTGAGTTCCACACCTCGTCGACGATTGACGGGTCGGCCATTACCTCGTTCGGTTCGATGTGCCCGGGTATCGACTTCGACAACACGTTGAAGCTCGGGTCCGACTGGTCTGACAACTGCGGCACGGCTGCCACCACGCCGGTGACCGAGACCACCTGGGGCAAGATCAAGGCGAACTACAGCCACTAATCGGATTCACCGCTCGCACGCTCATGGAGCGGACGAAAACTTACGAGGGGCGCGCGCAGGTTTTGCCGCGCCCCTCGTGCTTTGCCGCACGGCCCGCCGTGCGGTCCTGAAGACGCCGCGGCGACACATTAAGTCGCCGGGCGCGCCGGCCGGAGCCCCACGAAAGTGAGCGCGGGGCTCGGGGCGGAGGGAGTCACGGGAGGCTCCCGGCCGTTCTGGGGCAACACGGGCCTCAGGTTGAGATTGGAGACGTCGATCGGGACGCGGGGCTCCATTGCCGATCGGCGAGAGATTCGTTCGGATCACCGCAGTCCGTCCGGGACAGGCGGCGCGGCGAACCGGACATACCAGAGCCTCGGGCCAAAAGCCCCTGGCAGGGAGGAATCAGGATGCCTGAAAGGTTGAAGATCTCCCTCACCGTCGTCGCGGCGTTTGTACTCGTCGTGGCGGCCATGCCTGCGGCGGCCGGAGTACCGGACGTCACGAATTCGTTTTACGTGCCGCAGGTGGGAGCGGTGGCGACTCCGACGGAGGGTGCAACGGCGACCCGGTTGTTTCGGATGTGTCCGAACAACGATGGTGGGTCGAGCCTTCCGAAC
>JANLXD010000102.1:0-1793 GCA_031364935.1 Candidatus Eiseniibacteriota bacterium | reverse complement strand
CAAGCAGATTGTCTACATTCACGCATATGAACCAGGAGGGTACGAGCCAAACGTCTCCGTCATGGCTTACGACGGGTCCAACCGGGTCAGACTGATTACTGACACTGGTGACGTCAATCCATCCTGGTCGCCCGATGGCTCGCAGATTTCATTCGAGCGCAACCTTGACGTCTTTCCTCGGAACCAACTCTGGATTGTAAACGCAGACGGCACTTCACCGACTCTCGTCGTAGACAGTCTCGCGGCACGCGAGATCAGTTGGACTCGTCAGAACACGTTTCTAGGTATCGATGGTTTCGCGATCATTCAGTTCGACGTAGATGGCACCGGTGTAACACCCATTATTAGTCTCACGCCCGGAACGGTCTCCAATATATACCCGCGAATGTCACCCGACGGGACCCGCATCGTATTCCAGTGGACTGGACCGACTGGAAGTGACCCACAGATCTACCTCGTGAACGCAGACGGAACAAACCTCCACCCACTAACCAATACGTCGGGCGGCAAATCCTATCCCACATGGTCGGCCGATGGACGCAAGATTGCGTTTACAAGTTACCAGGACGGCACTCTCTCTGTTTGGACAATGGAAGACGACGGCTCAAACGAAGTCCGAGTGAGCCCATCACCTGGGGGCGACCAACTCGGCGACTTGCGATAATCCGTCGTCATATCCAGTCAGGGCGAGACTGGCGGATCGATCTCTGCGGCGTGATTAAGTCGGCCCGCTACTGCGTAACGAACGGGGCGGGGTCTGAAGAGCGGTCGGTACCTTTGTCGGTCAGAACGGTCACCTTCCAGTGGTACACCGTCTGCGAGGCCAGGCGCGAGCGCAGATCATGCGGGATGACCCATGCGTTCGAGATGAGTGCGGGGCTAGCGAAGAGCGACTCGTCCTCGGCGGTGGACACCGTGATGCGGTAGCCGCGCGCGTCGCTCATTTCCTTCCACTCCAGGCGCACGCGATCGGGCTCGGAGCCGATCGAGCGCATTTCGTAGAGAATCGGGCCGTGGTCGGGCTGTTTTGGAACAGCCGGGCCCGACTGAGGGTGCCGCCCCGATTGGAAGCCTAGATACATTCCGGTCCCGCCGACGAGCACGGTGAGCGCTCCGATCAGGAGAACCGCTACGGCACTTCGTTGCTTTGCCATCGTCCCCTCGTGAGTGCTAGGCTCCGAACGTCCAGCCCTGTACGAAGCCCACCCTAGCATAGGCCTGACCGTGAGCGTTGCCGTCGTCCTGACCCATGGAGTTCCGCCCTCCCCCGAGACGCTGGCGCGCGTCCTGGAAGGCGCCACCGTGTTCGTTTGCGCCGACGGCGCGGCGGACCATGCGCGCGCCTACGGCGTCGAGCCCGAAGCCATCATTGGCGACATGGACTCGATCAGCGAGGAGACGGTTACCCATTTTTCCAAGGCGCGCATCCTTAAGGACGTGGATACCGAGCGCACCGACACCGAGAAAGCCATCGAGTACGTGCTGGCGCGCGGGGGCATCGACGAAATCATTCTCCTCGGCGCCAGCTCCGATCGCCTGGATCACGTGGTCGGCCACTTGTCGCTGCTCCTCCGCTACGCGGACAGGGTTCGCCTGGTGATCGAGGACGACCGTTGCCGCGCGTGGGTCGGCAAGGGAACCGTGCCCCTGGAGCATCCCGTCGGAACCGTCGTCTCGTTCTTCGCCGTGGGCGCGCCGGCGGAGGGCGTCACGACAGAAGGGCTCCAATATCCTCTGACCGACGCGCGCCTGGAGTTGGGAGTGCAGGACTCCATCTCCAACGTGATCGCCTC
>JANLXD010000061.1:0-2414 GCA_031364935.1 Candidatus Eiseniibacteriota bacterium | reverse complement strand
CTGGTCGTGGTCGCGGGGGACGTCAACTCCACGGTGGCGTGCGCGCTGGCCGCGGCGAAGCGGAACATTCCCGTCGGGCACGTGGAGTCGGGGCTTCGTAGCCGCGACCGGACGATGCCCGAGGAGCTGAACCGCGTCGTCACCGACGTCCTCGCGGACTTCCTCTTCGCGCCCTCGGCCGACGCGGTGGAGAATCTCGCGGCCGAGGGGATCGACCGCTCGAAGGTTCACCTGGTCGGAAACTCGATGATCGACAGCCTGCGCCGCCACCTGCTGGCCGCGCGCGCGCGCGAGGCACACGCCCGCTTCGGGCTCACACCTCGGGCGTACGCGGTCGTGACGCTCCACCGGCCGAGCAACGTGGACGATCCGGACGGCCTCGCCCAGATTCTGGACGCGCTCCGGGAGCTGGCCGCCCGCCTGCCGATCGTCTTTCCGGCCCACCCGCGAACCGCGGCCCGGATGGAAGCTCTGGGGGGCCCTCCACTCACCGGCGTCACCGTCTGCGAGCCCTTGGGCTACCTGGACTTCCTGAGCCTCATGGACACGGCCGGGCTGGTGGTCACCGACAGCGGGGGAATCCAGGAGGAAACGACCGCCCTGGGGGTGCCCTGCCTGACCCTCCGGGACAACACGGAGCGCCCGATCACGGTGTCCGAGGGAACAAATCGAGTGATCGGGAGCGACCCCGCCGCCGTCGCCCCGGCCGCGGCGGCCGTCCTTGCCGCACCCCCTCCGGCGCCCCGGACCCCCGCCCTCTGGGACGGGCACGCCGGCCCCCGGATCGCCGCCGTCCTGGCTGCCGCCCTCGACGCCCTCCCCTTGTCCGCGGCGCGAGAGGAAGATTCGCTTCGCGCGACGATTTGACACGCACGACCCATTCCCTTTAAAATTACTCCCAGAGTGCAGTTGCCCGTCGAAACGGGGGAGCTGCCTGACTCGATAGAAAGGACCCTAGAATGACGTGCGTCCGTCGTTGCAGCGATGCTCTCGTCCTCGTAACCGCCGCATTGGTATTTTTTACAGCACCCATGGTCCACGCGCAGACCCGTTCCGGTAGCGCCGCGACCCAGCAATCCGAGCCCTACCGCGTCGGCGCCGGCGATGTGATCCGCGTGGACGTGGCCGGACGCACGGACGTCTCGGGCACCTTCACCGTCGCGGAAGACGGCACCGTCACGATCCCGGTCGTCGGAAACGTGCGGGTCCAGGGCCGGACGGCTCCCGAAGTCCGCTCCGATCTCTCACGCCGGATCTCTCTCTTCGACCGCTCCTCGCCGCTGGTCACCGTGACGGTGGCGGAGTACAAGAGCCGGAAGATCTTCGTGCTCGGCGCGGTGCTCCTCCCCGGCATCTATGCCTTCGCCGAGATGCCCACCATCTGGGACGCGATCGCCGAAGCGGGCGGTCCACTCGATGACGCGAATCTGAGCGCCGTCGAGATGATCCCGGGCGACGCCACCGGAGGGCGACGCACCCAGACCGTGGACGTGGCCGGAGCCATCCGCGAGAGCCGCGCCGAGTCCTTGCCGAAGCTTCGGCCCGGGGACACCGTGCGCGTGCCGCGGGGACAGAACGCGAGCAGCGTGCTCTTGATGGGCGCCGTCGTCCGTCCCGGGGCGCTTCCGTTCGACCAGGCTCCCGATCTCGTCACCGCCGTGATCCGAAGCGGCGGCCCCACGCCGGACGCCAAGCTGGGCGAAGTGCAGGTCATCCGACAGTCGGGCGCGCGCGTCATGCGACTGCGCGTGGATCTCGACCGTTACTTCGAAAAGGGTGACATGGCCGGTAACCCGCGCCTCGAGCCCGGGGACACCGTGTTTCTGCCGCGCGAGTCCACCGGCCGCTCCAACACCATGACCTACATCGGCGCCGCGACGGCCGTGATCGGGCTGATCAGCTCGGTCGTGATCCTCGCGAACCGCTGACCTCGAAGGAGTCTCCCTCCGTGGAGCAGGAAGCCACTTCCGCAGTCGATACCCGCGAGATCTTCTGGAAAGCACGGCGCTACCGTTGGATTGCCCTCCTTCCGCTGGTGGGGGCGCTGTGCGCCGCCTTTTTCTATATCAACGTGGCCAGCCCGGTCTACGAGTCCGCCGTGATCATCTCCCTCGAGGATCAGGCCCCGTTCTCCGAAGGGGTGGAGCGCATCGTTCGTCCGAGCGAGCGGAGCGAGGACATGGTGCAGAAAGTGGCGCGCGTGCGGAATCGCGTGCTCAACCGGACCTTCCTGACAGCCGTCTCCGACCGCCTCGGGCTCGCTCGAGAGCCGCGACTCCTGCGCTCCGGAGAATCCGCGGCGCGCAAGTATCCCGGGATCACTCCGGAGGAATACGCGACGCGAGTCGCTGTGGCGGGGCTGGCGAAGAAGGTCTCGGTCACGCCGGTGGGATCCACCTTCATCCGGATCGCGG
>JANLXD010000178.1:0-2605 GCA_031364935.1 Candidatus Eiseniibacteriota bacterium | reverse complement strand
CGCGCCGATCTCGACGCCCTGGCTGTAGCGGACGGTCACCGCGGGAACCCGGGGTCTCAGGTGCTCCACGAAGCGCTGGATGCGGTCGGGCCCGGGCCGCTTGAACTTGCCCGGTCCGATTGGATTGTAGGGGATGAGGTTGATCTTGCAGGAAAGCTGCGACACCAGCTTCACGAGGCGGGCGGCGTCGCGAAGCGTGTCGTTGATCTCCTCGATGAGGATGTACTCGAAGGTCACCCGCCTGCCCGTGCGCTCCACGTGGTGGCGCACCGCGGCCATGAGCTGATCCAGCGGGAACGTGTGGTTGATCGGCATGAGCTTGGAGCGCTGCGCGTCGCTCGCGGCGTGGAGCGAGATCGCCAGCCGGTAGCGCGGCGCCTCGTTGGCCAGCCGGTAGATCTGGGGGACCAGGCCCACGGTGGAGATCGTGATTCGCTTGGGCGGGACCGCGCCCAGCGCGGGGTCGCAGAGGAGCGAGAGCGCGCGCAGCACCGCGTCGTAGTTCTCGAGCGGCTCTCCCATCCCCATCAGCACCACGTTGTATTCAGCGGCTCCCGGCGGAAGCTCCCGCTTCAGCCGGAGCGCCTGCTCGACGATCTCCCCGGCGCTCAGGTTCCGCCCCCGCCCCATGCGCCCCGTGGCGCAGAAGCGGCACGCGAACCCGCATCCGTGCTGCGAGGAGAGGCAGAAGGTGAAGCGGGTGGGCGTGGACATGAAGACCGACTCGATCACGCCGCCGCCGGGGAGCGCGAACGCCACCTTCCGCGTCTTCCGGTCCGGGGTCTCCCGCCGGCCGCTCTCGGACAGGGATCCCAGCCGGTGCGTCCGGTCCAGCTCGGCTCGGAAAGGGGCCGGAAGGTTCGTCATGGCTTCGAAGTCCGGGGCGCCCCGCCGGTACATCCATTCGGCGAGCTGGCGGCCGCGGTAGGCAGGCTGGCCCAGGGCGAGCGCCACCCGCGCCAGCTCGTCCGGCGTCAGTCCGAGCAGGTCGGGGCGATCGGCGGCGTCCAGCGATATCCGGTCATTTTGTGTCCTGGTAATAGCTTCCGACTTTACACCCATAGTTCGCTATGGTAGGGTTGAGCATCCCTCAGAGTCAACGATCGCGGGCAGCCGGTGAGAAATGCGCCCAACTCTTGGAGACCCAATTGCAACCAAGCAGTTCCTCGACGCCGTGAGAATTGGTGCGGTCGACATCGGCACGAATTCGGTGCGATTGCTCGTGGCCGACGTGGACGACGAGGAGAAGCTTCGCACCTCCCACCGGATGGGAGAGATCTCCCGCCTCGGCGAGGGCTTGGACCGCACCGGCCTGATCGACGAAGCCGCGGCGGCCCGCACCCTCGAGTGCCTCGAGCGGTTTGTCCACGAGGCGGAGTACAGCGGCGCCAGCCGGATCCGAGTCGCCGGGACCAACGCCTTCCGCGTCGCGCGGAACGGCCCCGACATCGCGAAAAGCTTCTCGGAGAAGATCGGCTACCCGGTCGAGATCCTCACGGGGGAAGAAGAAGCCCGCCTGGTGTTTCTGGCGGTGCTCTCCGGTCTGAACCCCCAGCCCAAGCGGTCGGTCGTGGTGGATATCGGCGGCGGCAGCACGGAGATCATCTCGGGCGAGGGGCAGGAAGGGAAGCAGGTGATCAGCCTGGAGCTGGGTTGTGTGCGTCTGACCGAGCGCTTCGTCCGGACCGACCCCCCTACGGAAAACGAGCTGGGGGTGGTGCGGGAATTCGTGCAGGGCGTGTTCCGGGAAAAGCTTGGCGGGTTCGTGTCGGACGGGCTGGATCGCGCGGTCGGCGTGGGAGGCACGGTCACGGCGTTCGGGGCCCTCGATCTGAACCTGACCAAGTACGACCCGACCCGCATCGAGAACCATCTCCTCTCGCGGGACCGGATCGCCGCCATCGAGAAGCAGCTCTGCTCGATACCGCTCGCGAACCGGCGGGACCTGGCGGGGGTCAGCCGGGGCCGCGCTGACATCATTCCGGCGGGGGCGGTCATCCTCACCGAGTTCGTGAACCGCTTTCCGATCGCCGGGGTCACCGTCTCCACCCGGGGCCTCCGCTACGGGCTGGTGCTCAGTGAGGCCCGGAAACTCAAAAGGGGACCTGTAAAGGCTGCTTTATAGGCTGTTTCCAGCCATTTCCGCTTGACCTTTCCAACCCCAGTCTTTAGCATCACTTATTAAGCGGTAGTGTTCGTTGAAGGGTGTCCGCCCCATCTTGGGGCGTTCCCTCAAGGCGGCCGGTCACGCTTCCGGCCCGTCGGCACCCATCGACGAACTGCCGCCATGGCACGCGAGCGGCCGCTATGCCGGACGCCGTTCGTATTGGGAGCAGGCATGAGGATCCGGATTCCACGACGCTTCTTGTTGTTGGGTATCCTCCTATGTTCGCTTGCCCTCGTCGCCTCGGTTCCGCAGCCAACCTTCGCCAAGCCCATTCCATGGGATCCCAACAACGGCCCAGCTCCCGGTGACGGAGACGGACCGGTCGTCAAGGGGACATCGGCGGCGTCGTTCACGACGGTCTCTTCGTCGAGCGCGACGATGCGGAACACCAAGGCAGTGACGACGGTGAGCAGTATGTGGAAGGCGTATCTAACGGCG
>JANLXD010000013.1:0-2506 GCA_031364935.1 Candidatus Eiseniibacteriota bacterium | reverse complement strand
GCTCGACGCCGCCACGGTCCGGCTGAAGCCGGACACTCCCGATGTCACGCTGCGAACCAGCCACAAGAACAAATGCCACCACGACAATTCTTTTTCTTCGTGTCCCGTCGTGTGCTTCGTGCCTTCGTGGTTGCATTTGTTCTTGTGGCTGGTTCGCAGCGTGACATCGGGAGTGTCCGGCTTCAGCCGGACCGTGGCGGCGTCGAGCGCGGCCGACAGACGTACATGAGGATCGGCTGCTACCAGTGCCACGGACGCGAGGCGCAGGGCGCGTCGACCGGCCCTCGACTCGGACCGAACCCGCTGCCGCTTCCGGCGTTCACCCGCGCGATCCGGACGCCTCGCAACGAGATGCCGCCCTACGGCGCCAGGATTCTGTCCGACGGCGAGCTCGCGGACGTGTATGCGTTTGTCGCCGCGCGGCCGCGGCCGCATCAGCTTCCCAGAGAGCCCAGATAGCCCCTTGACACACCGCGACCGAGGCCGCACACTCGCGGGCAATGGTATGACCAATGCCGTCGTCAAGGCGTGCGTCCTCGCGTTCGCCGGGCTCATGCTCGCCGCCGCGGCGTGCGGGACGCGGCAGTCGCCCGCCGCACGGGCCGCCGTCAAATACCCCGAGCCGCGCTTTCCGTCGTATCTCAAGCCGCCGGCGTCGATTGAAGAAGTGCTGCCGCGCGTCCGCCCGCTCGCGCGCAACAAGATCGGATTCCAGGGGAACGGCCTCGGCGTCGCGCAGTCCGGCGATACCGTTGCGTTCGTCCTGCCCGCGACGGCCGAAGACATGGTCGTGCAGGCGGTGAAGCGCGCGATGGAAGAGCGCGGCGTGAAGGTGAACCTCGTGCCGGAGTACGAGGTGGCCGGGGTCAGCCGCGACGACGCCGCGGCGTTCGAGAAGGCGCGCCGCACCTTCACGTCGGAGCAGGGCTACATGGAAGCGACGTGGTGGGTCGAGACGAACTTCCACGATCCCGACGCCGTGAAATCGTGGCTGAAGGGCCGTCGCCCCGACCTGTACGACAAGCTGTTTCCGAAGAACCGCGAGCTGTCGCCCCACCTCGAGGAGGTTCGCCGCAAGTTTCTCTGGGACAACCAGGGCAAGGGCATCCAGCTCTATCTGACGCAGCACCCCGAGGTCCGCGGCGTCTTCTGGGGAAAAGGCGGCGGCACGTTTCTGCGCCGCAACCTTCACCCGATGGAGGACAAGTTCCTCGGCCTGTTCATGATCGACAACCGGTGGGACGTGATGAGCCTGCTCGGCACGTATCCGGGCGACATCTGGCAGCTTGCCGAAGATCAGACGATGGAGCCGCTGGTGCACGTGGACAAGCTGACGATCTCGGACCCGGAAGGGACCGATGTCGCAGCCGACATCACAGAAGAGCAGGCACAGCATTGGGCCCGCGGCGTCTACCAGCGTGGACATCTCTATATGTTCCCGAATCAGGCGACCGGCCGGTTCGGGTATTCGGTGGTGAGCTATCCGGCATTCCAGGACGAGTGGCTCCCGCGCGAGCCGATGGCGATCCTCAACGGCACGATTGCCGGCACGACGAATCACACCGGCTTTTTTCCGCGCTGGGAAGTGCGTCTCGAGAACGGTTACGTGAAGGACGTGAAAGGCGGCGGCATCGTCGGCGACGCGCTGCGCGAGTTCCTGCACTACCCGCACATCAACGATCTGTCGTATCCGTTCCACGCCGAGAATCATCCTGGCTACTGGTGGATGTACGAGATCGCGATGGGCACGCACCCGAAGGCGTTCCGCAATCCGTCGGCGATGGACGAGGGGACGGTCATCCCCGAGCGGCAGCGCGCCGGCGTGATCCACTGGGGCCTGGGCGTGACGCTCCATCACGATCCGGGCGTGCGGACGCAATCGGTGAAGCTGCTCGACTTCACGAAGCAATACAATCTCCCGAAAGATCACGGGTTCCACACGCACACCTACTTCTCGGACTACCAGGTGCATTTGAGGAACGCCGACCGCTGGGTGACGCTGATCGAGAAAGGGCGGCTGAAAAGCCTCGACAATCCGGAGGTGCGCGCGCTCGCGTCGCGTTACGGCAACCCCGACGAGCTCCTCACGGAAGACTGGCGGCCGGAGATCCCCGGCATCAATGCACCAGGCGACTACCTGGCTGACTACGCGCCGGACCCGTGGAAGACCGTCATAGGGGTGATCGATCGCGTGCGCGCCGGCAATTACGATCATTTCTACCCGCTGACGCCTGGACACGCCTTGTCCGGGCGGAACCCCACGGAGCATTAATCCATGTATCGCCGACTCATTCTGTCAGGCGTGTTCATCGCCGGCGTGTGCCTGGTCACGCCGGACCGCGGGCGGTCCGTCGAGGAGGTGTTCGTCGCCGCGGCGCTGGGGGCGGAGGACACCGAAGGCGCGATCTGCATGAGGCCCGACGGCGTCGCCGGTCCGCCTGAAGGCGGACACTACCGCAGCGTGAATGGTCCGCCTGAAGGCGGACACTATCGGAGCCCGGACGCG
>JANLXD010000006.1:0-2140 GCA_031364935.1 Candidatus Eiseniibacteriota bacterium | reverse complement strand
GAGTTCCTTGAGCAGCGGAACGACCTCCGCCGGGCCCCCGAAGCGGGGGAGCCGGATCCCGGTGGCGCTGAATTTCTTCGAGATGTTCCCCGCCAGGTCGATCCGCACCATGTCGAAGGGGATTCCCTTCGCGCCCTTCCGGTTCAGCGTGGTGAGCCGGTGGCAGACCTGCTCGTACGAGACCCGGAAGCGGTGCCCCAGAAGATCCAGGTCGTGGCGCAGCTTGTCGGCCGCGCTCCGGAACTCCTCGTAGGGCGTGAGCACGGCGGCGGCGAAGTAGTTGGCCAGCGCCACGCGGCATAGAGCGCGCGACTCTCCCGAGGTGAGCGAGGGATCCCGCGACATGAGATCGAGCGTGTCGGAGCACGTCAAGAGCCCCACCTGGTGGGCGAGCTGGAAGTTCCTCGAGCCGCGGCGGAGCACCTCGGAGATCAACAGCTCCCGCCGCTCCGGGTCGTAGCGCCGCACGGCCGCCGGCATCTCGTTCACCGTGAGCACGCGCACCTTGATCTGGAGCTTCGTCGCCAGGTAATCGGCCAGTCCACTGAACAGGTCCTCGGTGTCCAGCTTGGCGTCTTTGCGAAGCCGCTCCGCCTCGGCTTCGAGCTCGGGAAAGTGGTTCTGATGCCGCTGGATCAGGTCGGAGACCAGCTCCGACGACGGGCCGCTCCGGTCGATTCCAGCCATGTCCTGCCGGTCCACGACCTCCTCGGCGAGCATGTCGGCCGAGCCACGAGCCGCGTCGTAGGCGTGGTGCAGGCGGAGGACCGCGCGCGCCACCTCGGGCGAGTTGCCCACGAACTCACGCACGTCCCGCTCGGAAACGGGGGAGGCCTCGAAGAGGGAATCGCCAAAGGCCTCCAGGAGATCGGCCGCTAGCTGCGAGTCCTCGCCCCCCGCAAAGGTTCGCAGGTCCACGTCGAAGCGCTTGGCCAGGGCGAGGAGGAGGTTGGCGCTCAACGGCCGCCGATCGTGCTCGACCAGGTTCAGATAGGAGGCGGAAATCCCGAGGCGGGCGGCCATGGCGGCCTGGGAAAGCCCTTCCTTGGCGCGTAGGGCGCTGATCCGCTTTCCCAAGCCTTGGGCCATACGGGTAGTTTACAAGATTTACATATTTACTGCAAGTGAGGCACAAACATTATCACGTTAACATTAATTCCCACAAATACTTATTGACCTTACTCACACGAACCTTTAATCTAGTGAATGTCGTCAACGAAGGGGTGGGGCGGTGTGAAGGACGCGCCCCACCCCTTTGCTGTGAGAGTCAGGAGGTGTTGTGGTGGAAGCTTCGACGTTGACCCAGGAAGGGATCGAAGTGCGCGGCCCGATGCGCCCGCACTACGACGAAATTCTCACGCCGGAAGCACTCGCCTTCGTGGCGCGGCTGACGCGCGAGTTTCGCCCGCGCATCCAGGAAGCGATGGAGAAGCGCGCGCGGCGCCTGGTGCACTTCGCCGCGGGCGAGACGCTCGCCTTCTACAACCTGCACCCCGGCGAATGGACGGTTGCGCCGATCCCCGCGGATCTCACGAAGCGAACCGTCGAGATCACCGGCCCCGTCGAGCGGAAGATGGTGATCAACGCGCTGAATTCGGGCGCCGACTGCTTCATGGCGGACTTCGAGGACTCGAACGCCCCCACCTGGGACAACAACATCCAGGGACAGATCAACCTCCGCGACGCGGTGCGCCGCCAGATTTCCTATAACGATCCCACGAGCGGAAAAGCCTACAAGCTGAACGAGAGCATCGCCACGCTGCTCGTGCGTCCGCGCGGGCTGCACCTCCCCGAGCGCCACCTCTTCGTGGACAGCGAAGCGGTGCCCGGGTCGCTCTTCGATTTCGGCCTCTACTTCTTCGACAACGCGAAGGAGCTTCTCGCGCGCGGCTCGGGCCCCTACTTCTATCTCCCGAAGCTCGAGGCGCACCCCGAGGCGCGCATCTGGAACGACGTGTTCGTGCTCGCCCAGGAATTGCTCGGCGTGCCGCGCGGCTCGGTGCGCGCGACGGTGCTGATCGAGACCCTGCCGGCGGCGTTCGAGATGGACGAGATACTCTGGGAGCTGCGCGAGCACTCGGGCGGCCTCAACTGCGGCCGCTGGGACTACATCTTCTCCTTCATCAAGACACGCGCCCAC
>JANLXD010000567.1:0-5638 GCA_031364935.1 Candidatus Eiseniibacteriota bacterium | reverse complement strand
CCGCCGCCACGGGCACCGCGACGCACGAGGATTTCCGGATCTTCGGGGCCGCGATCCGGGAGCTGGAGGACGGCGTGGTCCTGAACTTCGGGTCGGCCGTGGTGATGCCCGAGGTGTTCCTGAAGGCCCTTTCCACGGTGCGGAATCTCGGGCACCCCGCGAGCCGTTTCCTGGCGGCATCGTTCGACCAGATCCGCCATTACCGTCCCGAGAAGAACGTCCTCGAGCGTCCCCTGCGCGCCGGCGGGAAAGGGTTCGCGTTCGTGGGGCCGCACGAGGTCTGGATTCCGCTGCTCGCCGCGCTCTACCTGGGACGCGCCCTGCACGCCGAGCGATGAGCCGCGCCCGGGTGTGGCTGACCATACTCGGTGTCGCGATGAGCGCGGCGGCGGTCGTCCTGCTCCTGCGCGCCATCGACGCGGCCGATACCTGGCGTCTCGTCCGGAGCGCGGACCCCATCTGGTTCCTCGCGGCTTGCGCGGCCACGGTCGCGGGCTACCTGGTCCGGGCGATCCGCTGGGGAGAGCTCCTGGCGCCGCTCCGCCGCCCTTCTCTGGGCCGCCTATTCTCGGCCACCATGATCGGGTTTCTGGCGATCAACACCCTTCCCGCGCGTCTCGGGGAGCTGGTTCGTGCGTACGCGCTCGCTCGCACCGAGCGGATGCCGGCCGCCACCGTCCTCGGATCTGTCGCGGTCGAGCGGGTCCTGGACCTGGCGGCGCTGGGCGCTTTTTGGTCATTGTCGCTTCTGGTTGCGCCCCTGCCCGAGTGGTTCCGCTGGAGCGGGCTCGTGACGCTGGGGGTCGCGGCGGCGGCGGCGATCGCGCTCCTGGTCTTCCACCGCCTTCGGGGATGGCAGACCGCGGCGGCGGACTGGCCGATTCTAAGCCGGCTCCCCGACCGCCCGCGGCGCGCGATGGGGAGCGCGATTCCTGCCTTCGGGGAGGGGATTCGGGCCATCGCGAGGCCGGCGGTGCTGGCGCGCTCGGGCGGCTGGACGCTCGTCATGTGGATCGTCAATGCCGCGGTGTTCCAGCTGGTTGCGGTTAGCCTGGGGCTGAATCTGCCCATCTGGGCGCCATTTCTCCTCGCCTTCATCATCTGTGTCGGGATCATGGTCCCTTCCTCCCCCGGTTTCGTCGGGGTGATGGAGGGCGCCTGCGTGGTGGGGCTGGGCTTGATGGGCGTAGGGGGAGCGAAGGCACTGGCTTACGGGGTCCTCTACCACGCCACGCAGCTCCTCCCCCTGATCGTCCTGGGTAGCTGGTATGCGTTCCGGGAGCACGTCGGAACCGAGGTATTGAGGGGTGTGGGCGAATCGGGAGAGGTTGCGGAGCGAAAAAAGTGACGACAGTGACGCCTTAAGTCGCTACCAGCCGCAACTGTAAAGCTTTTTTAGTTGACTCAGGGTGGTGCTATTGCTATACTGGCTCGTGCAATAAATCCGCGCTCAGAGAGCACTTAGGGCTGGAAGTACAGCACTGGAGGGAGGATGGCGTCGTCCCACCCGCGGGCGAGCGCTGCTGCCGGCGGACACGCATCTAACCTCTTTGCACTTATTACCCTGGTCGCGACGTTGGGTTTCACGCCTTGGGTGTCCAATTCCGAGCAGCCGTGGGGACAGTTCGCGTTTCGCGTGCTGGGCTTGGCTGCACTCGGCGCGGTGGCATTCGCGGGCGCGCGAGGCGCCCTCGCAAGCAGCCGATGGGGCGCTCGCGCGGCGACTGCGTCCATTCTACTCGCTTTCATAACCGCGCTATCGGCGGTGGTGTCGGTACACCGGGGAAAAAGCCTCGAAGCCATGCTCAACGTACTCGCACTGCTCGGCCTCTTTCTCGCGGCGGCGCTCCTGATTCGGGGCGCCCGCTGGGTCCGTGTGGCCGCGGCGGCTGAGATCCTTGCCGCGGTTCCCGTGGCCCTCCTCGGCATCGCGCAGCACTTCCGGCCCGATCTCATTCCCAGCGAGAGCAGCTATCCCGGGCGTGCGCTCGGACCCTTCGGCCAGCCGAACCGGTTGGGCGGGTTTCTCATCGCTTCGATTCCGCTGGCGATCGCTCTCGCTTTCGCGGCCCACGACCGGGCGCTTCGCATCGCGCTCCTGCTCGCGGTGCTGATCCTGGCGCTCTCCCTGGTCACGACCTATTCGCGCGGAGCCTGGATCGGCCTGGGCGCCGGCCTTCTGACTCTCGCGGCGCTCTTCGTGCGCTGGCCGGCGCTCCGGCCCGAGCCCGCTCTGGCCGCGATCGCGGCCGTCCTGATCGTGCTTCCCATTCTCGCCGCCCTTCCGTCGATCGCGGCCCGTCTGTCTCCCCGCCCGTCCACCTCAGGCTCGTGGAATCTCCCGTTCGATCCCGAGCGCGAGGGGAGCGGAGCCATGCGGCGCGCGGTCTGGTCGGGAGCCATGTCGGCGGCCGCGGCCCGTCCGGTCACCGGATGGGGCGTCGGCACCTTCCGCGAAGCCTTCGACCGCTCCAAGGGCGACACGATGAAGCGCCTCGAGGCGGAAGGCGGGCGCACCGCCGATCAGGCGCACGGCTTCTACCTCGCAACCCTGAGTGAGCGCGGCGTCCTGGGTCTCGCCGCGTTCCTCTTCTTCACCGGAGTTGTCCTGGCCGGGGGACTCGCGGCGCTCGGATCGGGCGCGCCGGCCGAAGCCCGTCTCCTCTCGGCCGGGCTTCTTGCTTCCCTCGTCGCCCTCCTGGCGCACGCCCTGTTCGAGGACAATCTCTCGTTCGCCGCGCACGGCGCGGTGTTTGCGGCGAACGCAGGACTCCTCGTCGCAATGGCGCCCGGGTCTCGAGTCAGTGCGGCACGCGGGAGCCGCCGGGGCCGCTGGCTGGGTGCCCTGGGCGTTGTCGTCGTCCTCGCCTCGGTGTCGCTGAGCCTGGTGAGCGCCGCGGCGGCTTCTTCCGCTCTGGCCGGCCGGGATGACCTCCGCCGGGGGAACGCGCCGGCGGCGATTGTCGAGTACGCGAAGGCCGTGCGCCTGGCGCCCTGGGACGACCGCTACGCCATCGGAGCCGGGGACGCCGCGGTATCCGCCGCCGCTTCCTCCGCTCCGGACGCTCGGGCGGCGCGGCTGGGTGAGGCCGAGTCCTTCTACCGGCGCGCGATCGCCGTTAATTCCAGCGATCCGGTAACCCGGCACGAGTTGGCGCGTCTCTATCTCGCGAACCAGGACCGCTTCGGCTCCGCGGGGAATCGGGCCGCGGTTCGGGAACTCACGCTGGCCCTGGAGCAGAACCCCTACTACGCCGAGATCCGGAACGATCTGGGCGTGGCGCTCGTGCGCGCGGGCGATGCCGCCGGCGCGGCGCGCGCGTTCGAGGCCGCCAGCGGCGGCCGCCGGGACTTCGTCGATCCGCTGCTCAATCTGGCCGCGCTCGCCATCCAGCGGGGCGACCGGGACGAAGCGGCACGGCGCATCGACGAAGCGCTGGCGCGCAATCCCAATTCGCAACGCGCGAGCGCGATGAAGGCCGAGTTTTTGGTGAACGTCCGATGACCCGCGGTCGGGCCGTCGACTCTGCTTTAAAAATGAACGGAACATTACATCTGAGGACAGCTCGAGAGGAGGTGAGCAGCCGGCGGTTTCGGTTGTGAGCAAGCTGTAATCTGAAGCGTAAACTTCGCACCCGCGTCCAAGTTTTGTGGTTCGTTTGAGGGAGGACAAGAAATGCGCAACCGAGCTTATCTACTCGTCGCTCTCCTCGGGCTTCTGACCTTCGCGCTGCCCGGCTTCGCCGCGGCTGGCCAGGGCAAGAACCTGTCGGAGATCGCGCTTGCCTCTGGTGCAGCGGCACGCGCAGCGGCCGTCAGCGGGCCGGTCATCTCGATCAGTCCGCTGGGGCACGACTACGGGGTCGTGAACGTCGGCTCTTCTTCGAGCTTCATGTTCACGGTCAGCAACACGGGCGACGCCGCCCTGAACATCAGCGGAGCCACGGCCACGGCCAGCTTCTCCGCTTCGTTTGGCTCCTTGACGGTCGCGGCCGGCGGCAGCACGTCGATGACGGTCACCTACGCCCCGACATCGGGCGTCGATGCAACCGGCATGGTCACGGTCAACAGCAACGCGACCAACGGTTCCTTCACGGTCAACGTTTCGGGCCGCGGCAACGCGGCGCCGGTTCTCGACCCGATCGGCAACAAGTCGGCGAACGCGTTCGTCAACCTGCACTTCGTCACCACGGCATCGGACCTCGGCGACCAGATCGAGGACGTTCTGACGTTCTCCGTCTCTCCGGCGCTGCCTCCGGGCGCCACGTACAACACCAGCACGGGCGACTTCAACTGGACGCCCCAGCCTTCCGACGCCGGCTCGTACACGCTCACCTTCTGCGTGAGCGACGGCAACGCCAGCGACTGCGAGACCATCACGATCACCGTCACGGCCGGGAACAATCCGCCGGTCGCGGTGGCTGGCGGTCCGTACAGCGGCGGCACGGGCCAGCCGATCCAGTTCAACGGCTCGGGCTCATCCGATCCAGATGGCAACGCCCTGACGTACGCGTGGAACTTCGGTGATGGCGGCACGGGGAGCGGCGCGACGCCGACCCACACGTACACCGTTGCCGGCAACTACCTCGCCACGCTGACCGTCACGGACGACGGCTCGCCTTCGCTCAGCGACCAGGACGTCGCCAACGTCCAGGTGCTTGCGACGATCTCGGCGCAGATCACCGCCAAGCTCACCAACGGCCAGATGCGGATCGGCGGCGGCGGCGTGCAGAAGATGGGCATGGAGATCAACACCCGTCCGGTGACCGACATCGATCCGAACACGATTCGGCTCAGCACGACGTATCCGAACGCCGGCACGGCGACCCAGATCGCGCCCGATCCCAAGACCGCCCAGATTGGCGACTTGGATAACGACGGCGTCATCGAGATGGTCGTCTCCTTCACCCGGGTGCAGCTCCGCACGCTCCTGGGCAACGTTCCGAGTGGCACCACGGTCACGCTCCAGATGACGGCTCGCACCACCGCCGCCACGGGCTCGATCCCGATCTCGGGCACGATCAGCGTCAAGATCAAGGGCGGCGCTGTCTCTTCGGTCTCGGCGTTCGCTTCGCCGAACCCGTTCAACCCGGAAACCGCCATCTCCCTGACGCTGAAGAACAGCGGCCCCGTCTCGGTTCGGATCTACTCGATCGAGGGGCGCCTTGTGAAGACGCTGAAGGACGAGTTCGCGACCGCCGGGACGCACGAAGTTCGCTGGAACGGCAAGGATTCGAATGGCCGTCCGGTGCCTTCGGGCATGTACTTCGTCAAGACGGAGTCGGGAGCCGACAAGTCGGTGTTCAAGCTCTCGCTCCTCAAGTAGGCAGCTCGCTGAGCAGCATGGAAGTTGTGTAGGCGTAAGGGGCGGGGGACTCTTGCGGGTCCCCCGCCCGCTCTTCTCCAGTCCATGGGTCCGTCGATGGGCCCGGCAGTAGAAAAGTGGATTGGAGAAGGGCCGGTGCATGCGGTATCATAGGCGACCAATCTTCAAATATTTTCGCGTCGGCCGGACCACCTCGCGGGCGGTCCGGGCCCCACAGTTTCGCATCGACGATTCGCATCGAGGGCAACAGCACCGCCATCGAAGGCCCGGCCGATGCGGCGGGACACTTCTGTCTCGATCTCGCGCTCGAGG
>JANLXD010000562.1:0-1936 GCA_031364935.1 Candidatus Eiseniibacteriota bacterium | reverse complement strand
CCCGCGCCGGCGATGCCGCGGCGCACGCCCCGATCCCCGCGGCGCACGCCCCGATCAGGGCCGCGCGGACGGCGGCGCGGACCCGCGAGCGCCCGCGCGGATCAGTCCTTGGTGAAGAAATGGGCGATGGCCAGGAAGACGAAGAGAATCCCGCCGAAGACATAGACTCCGATCACCACCCCGCGGTTGAACTCCGGTCCCAGGGAGGAGTGTCCCAAGAGATAGTGGAGCCCCTGGGCCAGGGCCACGAGGAGCACGAGCAGGAGCACGGGCCACCATCCGCGGAGCAGGGCGAGGATCGTGATCAGCACGACCACCGCGATCACCGCGGGGTGGCCGAGAAACGTCGGGAAGAGGGTCACAGGACTTCCCTCCCCGCCGGCGATGGCGGGAACGTGTGGGAATCGAACCCACCTCGGACGTCAGAGACGCCCAACAAAGGGATTTGAAGTCCCCGGGAACCACCAGATCCCATCCGCTCCCCCTTTCCCGTCCTCACGCACGAACTTCGATCGGCGTCCGGCCCTTGGCCAGCACTTCGCCGATCACCGCCCCTTCCACCTTGGCCTTCTTCAACCCCCGCATCATCGCCGCGACGCGGCGCGGCGACACCGCGATCAGAAGCCCGCCCGACGTCTGCGGATCGGCGAACGCCATGCGGAGCGGCTCCGCCACTCCTTCGTCGAAGGTCACGTACGGCGCAGCATACGCGAGATTCGAGTGGAGCCCCGCGGGCGCGACTCCGGCCCGCGCGAACTCGAGCACGCCGGGAAGGAGCGGCACCGCGCCGCTCCAGAACCGAAGCGTCTTCTTGCTCGCGCGCGCCACGTTGAGCGCGTGGCCCAGAAGCCCGAACCCCGTGACGTCGGTCGCCGCGCTCGCGCGCGCAGCCACCAGCGCCGCAGCCGCTCCGCGGTTCAACATCGCGAGCTGCGCCGTGAGGCGGACCAGATCCGCGTCGGGAAGCAGCCGGCGCTTCAAAGCGGTGGCCAGGATGCCGACGCCCAAGGGCTTCGTCAGGACCAGCACGTCGCCCCGCTTCGCCGCCGCGTTGGTGACGATCCGCTTCGGGTGCACCTCTCCCGTGACCGCGACTCCGAACTTCATCTCGGGATCCCGGACCGTGTGCCCGCCCAGAAGCGCGACGCCCGCGCGGGCGAGCGTGTCCGCCCCGCCGCGCAGGATCTCCCCCAGCACTTTCATGTCCCCCCGCTCGGGATAGCAAACCACCGAAAGCGCGGTGAGCGGCGTTCCGCCCATCGCATAGACGTCGCTGAGCGCGTTCGCGGCCGCGATCCTCCCGTAGTCGAACGGATCATTCACGACGGGCGTGATGAAATCGATCGTCTGGACCAGCGCGCGGGTGGGGGAGAGGCGGAACACCCCCGCATCGTCCCAGGTCTCGGGGCCGACCAGCACGTCCCGCGACCGCCTGTCACGCGGCAGCGAAGCGAGTGCCTCCTTCAGGTCCTCCGGACCCAGCTTGGCGGCTCAGCCCGCGCAGGACACCTGCTCGGTAAGCCGGTGAATGTCCTCGCGGGTGTGGCTGACGGCGCGGGTGCGGCTGACGGCGCGGGTGCGGCTCGAGGCGCGGGGGCTCACGGCAGAAACGCCCAGGCCTCGATCTCCACGCGCGCGTCCCGCGGCAGCCGGAGCACCGCGACGGTCGAGCGCGCGGGCTTCGGGTCGGGGAACGCGCGGGCGTAGACCTCGTTCATCGCCCCGAACTCGTCCATGTCCGCGAGAAAGACGGTGGTCTTCACGACGTCGCCGAATCCGGCGCCGCCCGCGCCGAGCACGGCCTTCAGATTCTCGAGCGCCCGCTCGGTCTCGGCCTTGATGCCTCCGGACGCGAGGACTCCCCTCGCCGGATCCAGGCCCACCTGCCCCGAGGTGACGATCCAGCGGCCGGCGAGCAGGCCGGCGCGTCCCTGCG
>JANLXD010000546.1:0-2142 GCA_031364935.1 Candidatus Eiseniibacteriota bacterium | reverse complement strand
AAGGAGGGCAAGGTGCGCTCGATCGAGGTGCACGACATCGGCACGCTCCCGGACCACCAGAAAATGCTCGAGATCCTGCGGTCGATTCAGTGAGAAAACTCTCGTCGCTCGTTGCTCTTGCCGTGGCGCTGCTCGCCGGGTGCGGCACCGGCCCGTCCAAGCAAGAGACGACCGCCGAGCATTCCGAAACCACTACCTCCGCGACCCCCGCGGCCAGCGTCCCCCAGCCTCAAGGGGAAGCCGACGCGCTTTCCGCCGAGATCATCCAGCGGATGACCGTCGCCATGGGCGGGCAGAAAACCTGGGACAACCTCCCCTGCTTCCGATTCGACTTCGTGGTCGTGCGGGAGGGGAAGGAGCTGGCCCGCTTCCGCCACTGGTGGGACAAGAAGAACGGGCGGTGCCGCGTGGAGGGTCCCGACGACAAGGGGCGGAACGTCACCGCCATCTTCACGCTCGCCGGCAAGAAGGGCAAGTCGTTCACGGACGGGATCGTCGACACCGATTCCACCAACATCGCGAGCATCATCCAGATGGGCTACGAGCGCTGGGTGAACGACACCTACTGGATCATCATGCCGTTCAAGCTGCGCGATCCGGGCGTGCACGTGAAGCACGACCGCACCACGCGCACGGGGGACGGCGTGGACTGCGACGTGCTCGCGGTGTCGTTCAATCCCGGCGTCGGGCTGACGCCGGGGGACCACTACTGGCTGTACGTGAACCGCCAGACGCACCTGGTCGACCGCTGGGAGATGCTCCTCGAGGGGCAGAAGCCGCCCCCCTCCAGCGCTACATGGGAAGGCTGGACGGACATCGGGCCGGTGAAGCTCTCCCTGATGCACCGGGTCGAGGGAAAGCCCGTCATGATCCGATTTGAAAACGTGGCCGCTCCGGAAACCATGGACGAGACGGTCTTCACGTTTTCCCGCATCCGGGGCTGATTTCCCGCATACCGTTGGGGGCCCGGCCCGCCGGTCCGCGCCCGACCCCGGCAACTCCCTCTCTCTTCATCCCTTGCACCTTGGAGCGACTCGCGCTAGGATGGCGCCGATCGAAGTTGGGGTCCGGTTCCCTGCATAGGGGAGGTCCATCAGATGGTGCCAAAGCGCACCGCTCGGAAGAGCGCCAAGTCCAGTAAGCGCAAGCCGGCCAAGAAGGTACAGCGGAAGTCGAAGGTCTCGGCGAAGAAGCTCCCGGCCCGGCGTCCGACTGCCAAGCGGGCTACGGCCAAGCGCAAGGCCGCTCCGAAGCGGGCCGCCAAGAAGGCACCCGCCAGGAAGGCCCCCGCCAACGTCCCGGCCCGTCCTGGCGCCGGCGCGCGTCCGGCCCCCGCTCCCGGCTCACGCCAGACCACGACCGCGGACTACCGTCCCCCAGGCGCCACCGGCTACCGCCCTCCCACGCCGGGCGGGCGTTCGCATGCGGCGCTGCCCGGAGGCGGAGCCAAGGGCGGCCGCATGGGATCGCAGAGCACGCTTCCGTTCGATGCCGGACCGCCGTCGGCCCCGGTCGAGCACCCCGCGATCCCCAAGCGCCGCGGCGGACCCAAGCAGGGCGGCCCGGACTGGCCGGGCGAGAACCTGACGGTGGGCATGCCGGCGCCTGACTTCGAGCTTCCCAGCACGCTGGGGCGCAAGGTCACGCTCCAGGAGTTCCGCGGCAAGCGCGTGATCCTCTACTTCTATCCCAAGGACGACACGCCCGGCTGCACCATGGAGGCGTGCGCCTTCCGCGACATTCTGCCTCGCATCCAGAACAAGGAGGGGATCGTTCTCGGCATCAGCCTGGACGACGAGCTGAGCCACCAGCGGTTCGCGCAGAAGTACAACCTTTCGTTCCCGCTCCTCGCCGACGTGGACGCGGCGGTCTCCCGGCAGTACGGCGCGTACAAGGAGAAGAACATGTACGGCCGGTCGTTCTGGGGGATCGAGCGCACAACGTTCGTGATCGATCGTGAAGGGAAAGTGGAGAACGTCTTTCGCCGGGTCAAAGTCGAGGGTCACGCCGACGAAGTTCTCGCGACCCTGGCCGTCTAGCGCGCGCTAGAGCTTGCGCCGCACCAAGATCATCGCCACGATCGGCCCCGCGAGCGCGGACTTGGCCATGCTCACGCGGATGACGCGCGCCGGCATGGACGTC
>JANLXD010000531.1:0-1550 GCA_031364935.1 Candidatus Eiseniibacteriota bacterium | reverse complement strand
GGGGCGGTCGCCGCCCACACGACGCGGCCCGTGATCGGAATCCCGCTCGGCGGATCGCCTCTCGGCGGCGCCGACGCGCTTCTCTCCACGGTCCAGATGCCCGCGGGCGTCCCGGTGGCGACGGTGGCGATCGGAAGCGCGGGGGCGAAGAACGCGGCCGTGCTGGCGGCGCAGATCCTGGGCCTGGCCGATCCCGCGATCGCGGCGAAGCTGGACGACCTGAAAGAAAGGCTCGCGCGGGGCGAGCGGCTGTAGGGGAGCCCGTGCCCTCCCCCTCGATGACCGAGCGGATCGTCCTTGAGGAAACGACGAGGAACGAGGCCGTCGCCCGCGCCGCGTCCGCCCTCCGGAACGGCCAGGTGGCGCTTCTTCCCGCCGAAGGCCTCTACGGATACCACGCGCTTGCCTCGAGCCAGGCCGGCATCGAGCGGCTCGAATTGCTGAAGCCGCGCGGGACGGGAAAGGGGTGGATCGCCCTCGTGGCGCGCGCGACCGACGCCTACCGGTGGATCGCCGCTGTTCCCGCGCCGGCCGCGGTCCTCATCCACGCGCACTGGCCCGGGCCGCTCACCCTGGTGCTTCCCGCGGGACCGGCCGTCCCGGCCGCGCTCATCGGGCCGGATGGAACGGTCGCGCTGCGCTGCCCCGGGAGCGACTTTCTGCGGGCGGTGATTCTCGCGGCCGGCGGCCTAGTCGTCTCCACGTCGGCGAACGAGCCGGGAGCGCCCCCGCCGGCAACCCCCCCCGCCGCGGCTCCAGAAGCGGTGGCGCTGGTGGTTGACGCGGGGCCGCTTTCCGGGACGGCATCCACGGTCGCGCGCGTGGACGGCGAGCGCGTCATCGTGCTCCGCCGCGGTGCGATCGCGCTCGAAAGCACCCCGGGAAGCGTCCCTTGACGCTCCCCCCGGCGGACCCTAAACTGGACGCGCGTCCGTAGATCTCAACCCCTGCGAGGCCCATGTTCCAGGTTCTGATCGTCTGCACCGGGAACACCTGCCGTAGCCCGATGGGCGAAGCCATTCTTCGATCGATCCTGCCGGCCGAGTTGTCCGAGCAGGTGATCGCGGGCTCCGCCGGGACGGGAGCGAGCGAGGGGAATCCCGCAGCCGATTTCGCGGTCCAGACGACCAAAGCGCGCGGCATGGAGCTGGGGGCCCACCGCTCCCGGCCACTCACCGCGGCGCTGGTGCGGGAGTCAGATCTAGTTTTGGGGATGGAGCCGATGCACGTCGCCTTCGCCAAGGACCTGGCGCCCGACGCCGCCGAGCGGATCCGGCTCATCACCGAGCACGGCGCCGAGGGCGGATCGGGGGACGGCGTGCGAGACCCAATTGGCGGTAGCAGTGATGATTACGTGGATACGTTCAATCGGATTCGAAGCCATATGCTCCGCTGGCTCCCGTTCATTCGGGAAGCCGTGGAGCGACGGGAAGGCGTGCGATAGATAGGGCGTCATCCGACGCCACGGGCCGTCAAGGAGGTTCGATGCCGCGCGATTCCAAGGGCCTGATCTGGATGAACGGGAAATTCGTCCCCAACGAAGAGGCGAA
>JANLXD010000512.1:0-4483 GCA_031364935.1 Candidatus Eiseniibacteriota bacterium | reverse complement strand
GGAGAATCTCCTCATCGTCCCCGGGTAGTTTGATCGTCTGCTCGAATTGGAGTCCAATCTTCTCGAGGATGCGAACAGATCTGTGGTTCGCGGCCGAGACGATCGCGACGATTCGCTTCAGGCCGAGCCCTCTACCGTGCTCCAGCACCACCGCCGCCGACTCGAGCGCATAGCCCCGGCCCCGAAACTGGGGCAGGAACGCAAATCCAATGTCCACGTCGTCCAGTCCGTCCCTCTGGATGAGGCCGCACGTCCCGACCGGCTCGCCCGACCCCTTGAGCGTCACCACATACATCCCGAAGCCTACCCGCTCGTACATGGCCATCGTGCCCTTTTGAAGATAGGCATGCGCCTCCTCGAGCGTCCTGACGTTCCGGTCGCCGATGTGCTCCAGCCACGCCGGGTCGTTCACCATCTCGATCACGAACGGCGCGTCTTCGAGGGTGAAACGGCGAAGGGTGAGGCGCGGCGTCTCGAGGACCGCTTCAGTTGGGCCGGGCTCGGCAGGCTTCATCGAAGCGACGCTATCAGCTGACCACAGCGAGGATGTTTCCGTCCGGATCCTTGAACCAGGCCGCCTTGCGGCTCCCCGCGACATGCACGTCGCCTTGGCGCGTGGTGCCGGGGAAGTCGTAGCGCTCGAAGGCAATTCCTTTCGCCTTCAGATCGCGCACTTCTCCTTCCACGTCGTCCACGATCCACGTGACGGCCGTAGCTCGGTTCGTTCCGGCGAATTCTGACTCGTAGATCAGGATCAGCGAGTTTCCGCACTTGTACGAGAGCACCGAAGGCTCCTCGCTCTTGGCCGGCGTCAGGCCGAGCTTGCCCTCATAGAAATGCTTCGCCGCGCCGACCTTCTTGACAGGAATCGTCGCGACGGCGTCTCTGTTTCCGAGCATGAATTTCCTCCTTTCGGCCCGCGCCCGATGCGTGGGCGCTAAGCGTCGACGATGACCTTGAAACCGCCATAGGTCATTCGTTTCGGGTCGAAGGGCATGGACTTGGTATTCATCCCCGTGACCAGAGGATCCTTCATCACCTTCCCATTGACGCGATTCCGATGCGCGCGCGATCGGAATCCAATCCAGGCAAAGATCGCCGTCTCGCCGCGCTTGAGCTTGGTCAGGCGCGGGAACGGAATGCCCATCTTGATCTTGAGGTCGTCCCCGGCGCACTCCCGATACTCCAGCGCTCCGTGCTTTCGCCACAGACGTCCTGCCTTCTGCGCGAGCCGTCGGTACGCTTGTAGCTTGCTCCGGGGGATGGGCAGGACGTATCCATCGACATATCGCACGGCATATCGCATCGAAATCCTCCCTGGGCGGTTTCGCGGCCCATCAAGACCAGGGCCCCGGGTGGTAGACTTTCTCCATGCCGACGCATCATTCTAGAGCATCTGGATCCCAGACGGTTTTCCTGCTCTCGCCCGCCCGCCTAAGCGGAAGGCGCGCGCAGATCCTATTCAGCGAGAGCGCGGAGTTTCCGCTGGCCGTTCGGCTGCGGGAATCGGGCGCGCCGCTCGGGGAGGTCTTCAGCTTTCTGAGCGGGCTCTACTTCCGCGGCAAATTGGCGTACGGGCGTGCCTTCGCGCGTCCGGAGAGCGCCCCTGGGGTCCTCGTCATCACGCCGGGACGCGGGCTTGTCTCGCCAGATGAAGTCGTCACCCTCAAGGAGTTGCACGGAATCGCTGAGGTTGGCGTCGACCTCGACGAGCCTCGGTTCCGTGAGCCCCTCGAGCGGGATTCCGCCGAGCTGGCGGCGAAGCTTGCGGGCGACGACAGGGTCATATTGCTGGGCAGCATTGCGACGGGGAAGTACGTCGACATCATCGAGCATTGCCTGGACGGGCGCCTCCGGTTTCCGGTCGATTTCGTCGGACGCGGCGACATGAGTCGCGGCGGGCTCATGCTTCGCTGCGTCCTGAATCAGGAGGAGCTGGAGTACGTCCCCATCGCCGGCGCCGTGCGCCACGGCTCCAGGCCGCCGCGGCTCGAGCCCCTCCGATGAGCCCCGCGCGAGCGTCGGCCAAGCGCGCCCGTACCTCCGCCCGCCCGTCCGCACGGCCTCGGAGCGCGCCGGCGGCGAAGAAGCGTCGGCCAGCCCCCGGAGCCATCACGATTCCCACGGGCCTGCGCGGCGTGGAGATCTATTTCGGCGGCGGGCAGATCCTCAACCTCACGAACCTGAACAAGCTCTTCTGGCACGAGCTCAAGATCACGAAGCGCGATCTCTTGCAGTACTACGCGCGCGTCGCCTCTGTAGTGGTGCCCCATCTGGTCGATCGCGCCATGGTGATGAAGCGCTACCCGAACGGAGCGCACGGCGAGTTCTTCTTCATGAAGCGCGCGCCTTTGCCCCGACCGGAGTGGATCGAGACATGCCGCATCCCGCACGCCTCCGGAAACGTCATCGACTTTCCGATCGTCCAGGATCTCGCGTCCCTCCTCTGGACGGTCAACCTCGGATGCATCGATCTGAATCCCTGGTATGCGCGATGCGATGACGTCGATCGGCCCGACTACCTTCACTTCGACCTGGACCCCGTGCCGAACGCCTCGTTCAAGCAGGTGATCGAGACCGCCCTGTTGGTGCGGCGCGGGCTTCTTGCTTCGCGGGGACGCGTGGCCCTTGAGAAATTCCTGTGACGCTCCCGCTCAAGCGCCCGTACCCGCCCATGGAGGCGCGCTCGGTCGATGGCGTTCCCACGGGCGAGGAATGGCAGTACGAGCCCAAGTGGGACGGCTTTCGCTGCCTCGCGTTCCGGGACGGAGATTCGGTCGTGCTGCAGTCCAAGGCGGGCGAGCCGCTCCAGCGCTACTTCCCGGAGCTGGTGGATGCCTTGCGCGCGGTCAAGGCGCCGAAGTTCGTCCTCGACGGCGAGATCGTGGTTCCCAGGGGAAAGGCGCTGTCGTTCGACGACCTGTTGCAGCGCATCCATCCCGCCGAGAGCCGGGTTCGGAAGCTGGCCGCCGAGACCCCGGCGATATTGATCGTGTTCGATCTGCTCGTGGACGAAAAGGGGACAAGCCTCGTCGATCGGACGCTGGCCCAGCGGAGGCCACTTCTCGAGACGTTTGCCTCTCGATTTCTCGCGACGAATCCGAGTGTCGAGCTGTCTCCGGCGACGGACGACCCGCAGACCGCGATCGAGTGGTTCAAGGCTACGCGCGGCGCGCTGGACGGCGTGATCGCCAAGCGCCGCGATCTGGCCTACCGCTCCGGCGACCGATCCGGCATGCAGAAAATCAAGCAGCGGCGGACCGCGGACTACGTGGTGGGTGGGTTCCGGTATGCGTCGAAGGGCGGCGCCATCGGGTCGCTCCTGCTCGGCCTCTACGACGACCGCGGCCTCTTGCACCACGTGGGCTTCACGTCGGGCTTGTCAGCCGCCGAGCGACAGATTCTCGTGCCGAAGCTGGAGAAGCTGGTCCAGCCACCCGGTTTCACAGGCCGCGCGCCCGGCGGCCCCAGCCGGTGGAGCACGGAGCGGTCCACCGAGTGGGAGCCGCTACAGCCGGAGCTGGTCGCGGAGGTCGAGTACGATCACGTGAGCGGGGAGAGATTTCGACACGGCACCCGGTTTGTTCGCTGGCGGCCTGACAAGGCGCCGCGGCAGTGCACGCTCGAGCAGATCGAGCCGCCGGCGGGCTCGTTGCTGGCGCTGCTGCGGAGCGCCGGTGGTAAAATATCGCGTAAGAAGAAGGCCAAGCCCCGCGCCAAGGCAAAAGCCAAGACCTAGGAGAAAGGGATATGTGCCGGAGCATCAAGACGCTGTTCAACTTCGATCCTCCCGCCACCGAGGAGGAGGTCCGGGCCGCATCACTTCAATTCGTGAGAAAGCTGTCGGGGTTCAACAAGCCCTCGAAGGCCAACGAAGTGGCGTTCCATCGCGCCGTCGAGGAAGTGGCCGCGGTCGCCAGGAATCTCCTGGGCTCGCTGGTCACGAACTCCGAGCCGCGCGACCGCGTGGTCGAAGCCGAGCGCGCCCGCGCCCGGACCGCGAAACGTTTCGGAACTCCCTGAGATTCAGCGGCCCAGCCGCTGGGCGAGTCCCCGCGACTTTGCCGCCCGGAGAATCTCGTCGCGGATGTACAGGAACTCGTCGCCGAACCGGTCTTTCAAGACATCGATCGAGTCGACCTCCTGCATATCGGACATCCTGGAGTTCCCGCCGGAAACGATGGCCCAGCCAAAGCCGTCCTCTTCGTCCCGGTCGGAGCCATAGGCGTAGGAGTAGGCGGAAGAGGAGCCCGGCACAGCAAGGGAGAGGAAAGTGGCGGCCAGAAAGGCTGTTAGAATACGGTGCATGGCTTCTCCTGGTCGACAGAGGATGGGGAGTATCCCGACGTTCCCTTAGACAATCAGCACCCCTGCAGCGTTGACTGTATTGTTCGTGGAACGGAGGGAACCATGCTCCACCATGCCCGTTGGTCGGTGTCGGGTCGCTTGTCGGCGCGGCTTTCGGGCTCACGTTGTGTCTCTC
>JANLXD010000502.1:0-3080 GCA_031364935.1 Candidatus Eiseniibacteriota bacterium | reverse complement strand
GAGGACTGGCCGAAGGCATCGTAGAACTGCGCGACCGAAAGACAGGCGCGGTGGAGAAGGTGCCGGTCGGTGATGCGGTCGAGACGATAGCGAAAAGAGTGAAGACAGCGATGGCAGGAGTGAACTGAGGGGGTTGCTGTGGAGCCCTACGTCAAATGAAGGAGCGGAAAAATCAATCCGTGGGGCGAATGGTCGTCGTAGTCTTCGCCCCACGGATTGATTTTTCCGCTTAGTCTTTCCGCGTAGCGCTCGGCAGCTATGCGGCACCACAGCGGGCCGCTACTTCTTCGCCGCTTTACCCCCAACACGATTCGCCGCCAAAGCCAGCCGCGACTTCCGGCGATTCGCCACGGCCTTCTTCAGCACGCCCTTCTTCACGGCCCGGTCGAGCTGCGAAACCGTCATACGCATAACTTCTTTATCTGTAGGCTTCTCCACCATCTTCTTCAGAAGCGTCTTCAACTCGGACCGGACCGCGATGTTCTTGGTGCGGTCGCGCTTCGAGGTACGCATGCGTTTGATCGCGGATTTGTGGTGCGGCATTTCGTTCCTCCGGGAGTGTGTTTCATCTAGCAGTGAGCCTGCAATGGTAGCCGTCCGGCCCGACCCTGTCAATCGCAAGCGCCCGAGTGATATACTGTTCCCGTGACCCCCTGGCGCGCCGCCGGGAGCGGCGTCTGACGGCCCGCTCCGCGCTGGACGGACCCAATCCCATGACCCCATCGACGCTCGAATCCCAGATCGGCGCTCTCCCCGCGCAGCCCGGCGTCTACATCTTCCGCGGCGCGAAGGGGGAAGTGCTGTACGTCGGGAAGGCGAAGCGGCTGGACCACCGCGTCCGGTCGCACTTCAGCCGCCCCGAGCAGATCGGCGTGCGCCAGGTGGCGCTCATCCAGCGCGTCACCAGCGTGGAGTACATCGCGGCCGAGAACGAGACCGACGCGCTGCTGTTGGAGTCGACGCTGGTCCGCGAGCGGCAGCCGCCGTACAACATCCGGCTCAAGGACGACAAGCGCTACCCCTACGTGCGCGTTTCGTGGCAGGAGCCGTTCCCGCGCGTGGCCCTGGTGCGGCGCGTGGAGAAGGACGGGGCGCGTTACTTCGGGCCGTACACGGAGGTGAGTGCGCTCCGGGCGCTGCTCCGGCAGATCCAGACGATCTTTCCGATCCGGACCTGCACGAACATCGAGGCGCACATCGCAGCGAGCAAGGAGTGCCTCGAGTTCCACATCGGCCGCTGCACCGCGCCGTGCATCGCCATGCAGACCCAGGCCGACTACCGCGCGATGGTGGACCAGTTCTGCGACTTCCTCGTGGGGAAGCGGGAGCACGTGGTCGAGCGGCTCCGGGAGCTGCAAGGGAACGCGTCGGATCGGCGCGAATACGAGCGCGCGGGGCGCCACAAGGACCAGATCCGCCGGCTCGAGTCGATCCTCGCGCGGCAGCGGATGGTGGACGTGGGCGCGCGGCCGGTCGACATCGTCGGGTGGGCGCGCGGGGGCGACGAGACGTGCGTCGCGGTGCTCCAGGTGCGGGAGCGGCGCGTGCTCGCGCGGGACCTCCGCTGGCTGAAGGGCACGCGCGAAGCGGACGCGCCCGAGATCCTCCGCTCGTTCCTGACGCTCTACTACTCGGGCTCGGCCAACATCCCGTCCACCGTCATCGCCGAAGTGGCCGACGCCGACCGCGAGCTGCTGGAGTCGTTCCTCTCGAAGCTGGCCGAGGCCCCGGTCCGGCTCCGGGCGCCGCGCGGCGCGGCCGAGGAGGCACTCGCGCGCATGGCCCGGCGGAACGCTGCGTTTCTCCTCGCCAGGGAGAAGGGGGACGGCGCGAAAGGGCTGGAGGGCGCGGCAGGGGACGAGATCCTCGACCTGCAGCGCTCGCTGGGGCTCGCCTCGCTGCCGCGGCGCATCCGCTGCTTCGATGTATCGAACCTCTTCGGCACCCACGTGGTCGCCTCCATGGTCACGTTCCTGGACGGGGCCCCGCTCAAGTCTGAGTACCGCCGCTTCCGCATCCGCGCCGTGGAAGGGCAGGACGACTTCGCCTCGATGGCCGAAGCGGTGGGACGTCACGCCGCGCGCGTCGCGAAGGGAGAGGTCGCGCCTGCGGACCTGATCGTGATCGACGGAGGCGTGGGGCAGCTCGAATCGGCGCGGCGTGCTGCGGCGGGGACGCCGCTCGAGTCGGTGCCGTTCGTCTCGCTCGCGAAGCGCTTCGAGGAGATCGTCCTCCCGGGGCGCCGGGAGCCGCTCCGCCTGTCGCGCAGGGCTCCGGCCTTGAAGCTCCTGATGCGCGTGCGCGACGAGGCGCATCGGTTCGCGGTCGGGTATCACCGCGCCGTCCGCGGCCGGGCGGCGGAGGTGTCGGCGCTCGACAGTGTGCCGGGACTGGGCCCCAAGCGTCGCGCGCTCTTGCTCCAGAGGTTCGGCTCGGTGAAGCGCCTGAAGCGCGAGCCGATCGAGTCGATCGCCTCGATCCCGGGGATCGGCCGCCGCATGGCCGAGCGAATCCTCGATACTGTTGGAGCAGGCGGGGCGGAGGGAGCATGAAGAAGGGCGCCCAGCTCCCACTCCCGATCGAAGAGCTAGCGGTGGCCTCGGTGAAGACGAAGGCCGGACGGGTCTACCTCGTCTGCAGCGCGCACGGTCTCCGCGAGGTGCGCCTGGGCGGCTCGGAGGCGCCATCTCGGAAGGAAGCGCGCGCCCGCGGCGTCCGCTACGTGAGGCGCCCCAAGTGGAGCGCCGAGGCCGTCCGCGCCATCGAGCGCTTCCTGGCGGGGCGGGAGATCCCGGCGGCCCTGCCACTCGACCTCGCCTTCGGCACTCCGTTCCAGCGCCGGGTCTGGGACGCGACGCGCCGGGTCCCGTGGGGCCAGGTCGAGTCGTACTCGGCCATCGCGGCGCGAGCCGGCGCCCCGCGCGCGGTGCGCGCCGTCGGGAATGCCCTCGGCAAAAATCCAGTTCCCATCGTCGTGCCTTGCCATCGCGTGATCCACTACGCCGGCTCGATCGGCGGGTTCACGTCGGGGCTCGACTGGAAGCGATACCTCCTCTCGCTCGAGCGCGGACAGCTCGAGC
>JANLXD010000494.1:0-11895 GCA_031364935.1 Candidatus Eiseniibacteriota bacterium | reverse complement strand
GAGGCGCGACCCGCGTCACTTCGATCGGGCGGGGCCGCGTCACGGGGACAAAACGCGGCACTCGCTCTTGGAGCAGAAGCTCGGTCGCCTGGATGCGCGCCTCGGTGTGGAAGCGCGACACCATCACGTCGTTCAAGACGGCGTTGGCCAGCGCGGCCAGCGTCATTCCCTGGTGGTGGGCGAAGAAGGCCTGCACCACGGCGGCCTTGCTGATCCCCCGCGCCGTAGCTTCCTGGTGGCCATCGTCGGTCTCGCGCGGCGTGTAGTCCAGCGACTCGAAGAAGCCGTACTTGCCTTCGGCCCCCTCGCGCGCCAGGCGCCTGAAGTTGGCCGCCGCCTCCGTGGGATCGACCATCGCGGCCAGCGCCGTCGCGTAGGGCGCGATGACCAATTCTTCCGACAGCCCCCGCTTCAGACCCAGCTCGGGCACGCCGAACGCCTTGTACTGATAGTTCCCCAACCGGTCGGTCACGTTGAAGGCCGACTCGGAGATCCCCCACGGAACTCCGTGCAGGCGGCCGTACTGGATCTGCGCGTGCACGGCGGAGTCGCAGGAGCGGTGGAGCAGCGTCTCCGGGTAGCTCCGCATCATCAAGAGCGGCATCAGGTACTCGAACATCGAGCCGCTCCAGGAAACCAGCGTCGGCGTTCCGGCCACGCCCACCAGCGCGCGCCCCAGCTGGAACCAGTGCTCCTGGGGGACGTCCCCCTTCGCGATCGCGAAGAAGCTGGCCACCCGGGCTTCCGATGCCAGGAGGTCGTAGTAGGAGGTGTCGAGGCGCCCCGGCCCCTCCATGTCCGCGAGCCGGTAGCCGATGGAGAAGATCCGGCGCTCGCGGTCGTAGAGGAACGTGAAGTCCATGCCGTTCGCCATCGCTTCGGCGCGATCCGCCAGGAGGCCCCGGCGCTCGGCCCACGGTTCCGCGGAGAGGCGCTCTTCGGGCTCATGCAGGAGCCGGAGGAGCGTGCGGCTCCAGAACGCGGCTTCCTCAGCCTCGGGGCCCTCCAGACTCACATTCTCCATCGCCAGCTTCAGCTCGGCTCCAGCCGAAGCCCCCCGCGGATGGTCGGTATCCTCATCGCGCGCCAGCTCCCACCGCTCCACCTCGCGGAGCGCCAGTGCGAACCGCTGCCGTATCGACTCGCCATCCGCGGCCGTCGGAATGGCGTCGAGGCTCTGGCGCAGCAGGCTCAGCGTGTCGGCGATCGTCGCGGTCCGTCGAAAATCGTCGGCCGGCTCCTGATCCAGCCGCCGCATCCCCGCCGCCAGCGTCACCAGCGACACGGCCAGGTTGGCGCTGTCCACGGTGGACACGTAGCGGGGGTGGAGCGGGGACAGGCTGACGGTGTCGTACCAGTTGAGCCAGTGCCCTTCGTGCTTCTCCATTCCGTCCAGCGTGGCCAGGGTCCGCTCGATCCGGTCCAGCGTCTCCCCCGCCCCGATGAAGCCCAGGTCGTGCGCGGCGAGGGTACCGATCAGGGCCATGCCGATGTTCGTGGGTGACGTGCGGTGCGCCACCTTGAGCCCCTGCCGTTCCTGGAGGTTGTCCGGCGGCAGCCAGTGTTCTCCCTCGCCGAGGAACGTCTCGAAGTAGCGCCAGGTGTTGCGCGCGATGCGGCGCAGGTAGACCCGGTCGCGCGGCTCCAGCACCACGACCCGGACGCGCGCCGGCTGGCTCAGCCAGAAGGCAATGAGCGGCGAGGTGAGCCAGAGGAGGTGAAACGGCAGGGACACCCCCAGCGCGTCGGGGCGGGCCGCGAGCGTGGCGACCAGCACGCCGATCGACACCGCGGGCCCGGTCCACATTCCGTTCGCGAACGCGCGCATTCCTTCGCGCCCGGAGAGTCCGGTGGAACGAGCCGCGGCCGCCGCCGCGGTCTCCCACTCGAGCATCCGCCGCTGCGTCAGGATCAGCCGGACCAGGGTGAGCCCGATGGCCTGGACCATCTCGTAGGAGCGGTAGGCGAGGAGCGTGAGGTCGAGCAGCCCCTGCGCCGCCGCGGTCTCCAGCTCCTCGCGCCAATCCTTGAGGAAGACGGCGACCGGCTGCTGGGGAGCGGGCCCGCGAAATCCCCGCAGCATCTGGGAGAGAAATGGGAAGCCGGAGACCGTGACCACGGCGAGGGTCCAGAGCCCCGCCTTCCCCGGGAGCCACGTCCAGGCCGAGGCGAAGAGGGCGAGCGTGGCGGGCGGCACCAGGCTTCGGCGCAGGTTGTCGAAGATCTTCCAGCGGCTGATCAGGGGAAGACGGTTCCGCTCCAACCCCTCGCGCGTGGGGACCCACGGGAAGAGCCACGAGAGGATCTGCCAGTCGCCGCGCACCCAGCGGCGTTGACGCCCCGCGTGGGCCAGCACGCTCGAGGGAAAATCGTCCACGACCTCGATGTCGGACACCAGCGCGGTCCGCGCGTGGATCCCCTCGAACAGGTCGTGCGACAGGAGCGCGTTCTCCGGGACGCGCCCTTCCAGCGCCGACGTGAACGCGTCCACGTCGTACAGGCCCTTCCCGGTGAAGATCCCCTCGCCGAAGAGGTCCTGGTACGCGTCGGAAACGGCGGTGGTGTAGGGATCGACGCCCGTGTGTCCGGCGTAGACGCGCGCGAACAGAGAGCCCGCGGCGCTCGCCATGGTGACGCTGACGCGCGGCTGTAGAATCCCGTAGCCGCGGACCACGCGGTGAAGCCGCGCGTCGTACACAGGGCGGTTCAGGGGATGCGAGGCGATGCCGATCAGGGTGCGCGCCGTGTCCCGGGGGAGGCGGGTGTCGGCGTCGAGCGTGATCACGTAGCGGATCAATCCGAGGATCTTGGGGTCGCCCACCACCGTCTGGAAGGAGCTGGTCGCCTTTCCGCGCAACAGCGCGTTGAACTCCTCCAGCTTCCCGCGCTTTCGCTCCCACCCCATCCACACACCCTCGCGCTCGTTCCAGTAGCGGGGCCGGTGGAAGAGATAGAAGCGGTCCTGCCCCCCGCCTCCGTGGCGGACGTTCAGGGCTTCCATTCCCGCCCTGGCCGCCTCGAGGATCTCCGCGTCCTCCGGCAGCTCCGCCTTGGTCGCGTCCCGGAAATCGGTGAGCAGCGCGAAGTGGACATGAGGGTCCGCGTTCCCCAGGGCCTGCACTTCGAGGTGCTCGATCTGGGCCCTCGCTCCCTCCACGCTGGTGAGGAGCACGGGCACCACGACCATCGTGCGCGCGTCTTCCGGGACCCCGTGCTTCATGTCGATTCGCGGGAGACGGCGGGGGTGGGCGATGCGATGCACCGCCTTGTGGACCAGGAGCACCGCGAGCTGGCTCGAGGGCAGGAGCGCGAGCAGGCCGATCCACGGCAAAAGACCCGCCGCCGCGCCGTGGCGCCATGCATAGATCACGGCGGTGGCCGCGCCCGCCGTGGATAAGAGCGTGATCGAACCGAGATAGAACGCCACGTTCGCGGCGAAGATGGCCCGGCGGATCCGCTGCTTGAACTTGGGGACGTAGGCCACGTCGACTTCGAAGTCGCGCCGGCCCGGCCCGATCAGGTGGTTACCGATGTGCGCGCTGGAATCTTGAGGTAGCTTCTCCCAGGCCCGCCGGGCGCTCTCCACCGCGCGCAGGGCCACGCGCACCTGGGCCTCGCCCGTGGGCTCGGCCAGCTCTTCCACCGACTGCCGGTAGCGGTCGCGGCTCGCGAAATCCATGTGGCCGTAGACGCCCGCGGGATCGCGCTGGAGCACCTGCTCCATCAAGCTCACCCGCTCGACCGTGCGATTCCAATCGGTCGTGGAGACCAGCCGGAGCCCGGTGATCGAGTTGCCCGTGGACGCGAGCCCCATGGTCTGGCGCTGGTGCTCGGCCCGCACCGCCTCGTCGACGCTGGTCCCGCTCGCGTTCAGACGCCCCTCCACTTCGACCCGAAGCTCCGCGACCCGCGGTCCCAGCTCCCGCATCCGCTGGACCAGCTGGGCCACGAACGCGGGCGTGAGGTCAACCGGAAGGTGCGGGAGAGGAGCGCCCGCCGCCGTGGCCTCGAAACGCGAGAAGTAGCGGTCGGCTTCCGCCTCCCCCGCGCGGCTCTCGAGGATCTCGTCGGTGAGGCGCCGCAGGTTTTCGAGCAGGCCCAGCTTGAGCATGCTGGGCCAGGCCCACAGCTCGCCGAGCGTCAAGGGCGCCACGGTCTGGTAGGCGCTGACGAATCGGATGAGCCGGTTCAGGTCGAAGCGCGCGTCGCTGTGGCGGATGAAATCGAGCGCCATGGCGTGGATGCGGGCCACGCCCTGGTGCTCGCGCGACGCGAGCTTGGGAAGCTCGAGGTAATAGCTCTGCGGCAGGTTCTTCCGGACCTCGGCGATCTCGGCTTCGACGAGGTGAAAATTGTCGAGCAGCCATTCCGCCGCCGGAGCGACGGGCTCGCCGCGGCGTGCGTCCTGGGCCAGAACACGGTAGCCATGGCGGAGGACGCGCGCGTTCTCGCGAAGCCGGGGGAGGAACGGGCACACGCGATGCCGCGGATTCCGGGCCAGCGTGTAGCCCGCGGCCAGGACCCGCGCCCGCTCCTCCAGGTGCTCCACGCTGAGGAGCTCGCCGCGGAGGGGGCCGCGGTCGGTGCCCATGGCTCCGCGCCCCGTTTCCCGCCACCTTCTGAAAACCCAGGGGCTCACTGCGTCTCCCTCCAGGGCATCGGCGTCGGGATGGTGGGCTCGCGGAAGGCCCAGGCCCTCAAGTTGCGTCGGTAGCTCGCGCTCTCCAGCAGCGTGTCATAGGAGAAGATCGCGATCCCGTCCACGCCCAGGGTTCGCGCGCGGCGGATCTTCTCCGCGGCCTCGCGCGACCCCTCGTTGTAGACCGCGATCCCCGCCCACACCTGGCGCTGGGTCGCGATCGCGAGCGCGGCCCCGAGCTGGCGCACGGCCACGGGAGTCGAGGGCGTGTACGTCATCGGGACCGCGGCATCAATGATCCCCTCTCGAAGCCACGCGGGCCAGTCTTGAAGATAGCGATTCAACGCGGCGTTCTGGTCGGCGATGACCGCGGCCGTCAGCTTGATCGGCCGGCCCATGAGGTTCAGGTCGTGCCGGAGCGTCCGCACCAGGTCGGTCACCTGGTCGCGCTTCCACTGGATCCACTTGGCGCGCAGGTCGGGCAGGCGGTCCTGGCCGATGATCGCGAGGGTGGTCGAGTCGGGGTCTTCGATCTGGAGCGGGTCCACCCCGTACTCGCGCATGAACGCGGTGCGGGTCGAGGCGTCGTAGCCCACCGTGGGCTCGGGGTAGCGCACGTAGTCCAGGTGGATCCCGTCCACCGCGTAGCGGGTCACGATCTCGTTCACCACGTCGCGGAGGTGGCGCTTCACGTCGGGGTTTCCGGGGGAGAGGTACATCCCCTCGATCTTCTCCTCATGGAACTCGGTCGGCAGCATCTCGACCAGCCGCGTGCCGTCGGAGCGGATCGAGACCCACTCGGGGTGCGCGTTGACCACGTGGAGGGGCGAGGCCGGCGGCGCGCCGGCGGACCAGACCAGGTAGACGTTGATCCAGGCGTGCACCTCCATCCCGGCCGCGTGCGCGCGCTGGATGAGCTGATCCAGGGGATCGAACCCGGTGGGAGCGCCGCCGAGGACCTCGCCCGGGGGCGCCAGGTCGGACTTGTAGTAGGCGTCGCCGCGGCCGCGCACCTGCACGAGGAGGGTGTTCACGTTCACGTCGCCCGCGGTCTCGACGATCTTGTCCACGCGGCCGGGGGAGGAGAGCGCGTGGCGCACCACCCAGAGCGCGCGGGTCTCGACGCCGGCGGGGGGCGCGGCGCGGGCTACGGCGGGCGCGGCCTGGGCCGCGGCGGGGGCGCCGGCGACGACAACCGCCGCGGCCCCAACGGCCCCCAGGACCGCCCAAGCCACCCCAATGAAAAGCGCCGGCACGAGTCGCGCCGGCGCGATAATCCGAATTACCATCTATCGTCCCCTAGTCGCCGCTCTTCCCTCGCTGCCGGCCCCGCGCTCCACCATGGGGGCCCTTCTGCGGCATACCGCCCTTCCGGCCCAGCTTGTCTCCGCGCGACGGCTTGGGGGCGCGTTCCTTCCGCGCGGGACGGCCTTCGCCGCCCTCGGCGGCTGCCGCGCCTTCCTTGCCGGCTTCGCCCTTCGGGGGCTCGACCTTCGCGTCCTTACTGCCCTTCTTGGCCGCGGCCTTGGCGCCGCGCTCCGCCTTGGCGTGCTCTTCCGCTTCCTTCCGGAGACGTTCTTTCAGCTCGGGCGACTTGACCAGCTCGAGCAGCGCGATCTGACCCGCGTCCCCCAGCCGGTGCCCCATCTTGATGATGCGGGTGTACCCGCCGTTCCGGTCGGCATACCAGGGCGCCACGGTGTCGAACAGCTTCTGCACGACGTCGTTCCCGTGCACGAAACGGGCGACGTGGCGGCGCGCGGCGACGTCGCCGCGCTTGGCGAAGGTGATCATCCGCTCGGCCATCCGGCGGGCCTCTTTCGCCTTGGCGACGGTGGTCTCGATCCTCTCGTGGATAAAGAGCGACGTCGTCAGGTTGCGCAGGAGCGCCTTCCGGTGCTCGCGCGTCCGGCTCAGCTTGCGATGGTCTTTGCGATGACGCATGGCCTTTTCCTATCGGTAGACGCCGGGGCCGAGCCCGGCGCGAATCCCCTTACGCCGCTTCGATCTTCTCGCCCAGTTTGTACTTCGACGCGTCCATGCCAAAGCCCAGGTTCATGCTCTGGAGAATGTCGGCGATTTCCTTGAGCGACTTCCGGCCGAAGTTCCGGTACTTGAGCATCTCGCCCTCGGACTTCTGCACCAGGTCGCCGATCGTCTTGATGTTGGCCGCCTTGAGACAGTTCGACGAGCGCACCGACAACTCCAGCTCCTCGACGCTCCGCTCCATCAGCGCCTTCAAGCGCAGGAATTCCTCGTCGACCTCTTCTTCCTGCTCCTCTTCGATCTCCTCCTCGAAGTGCACGAAGAGGGCGAAGTGGTCCTTCAGGATCTTGGCGCCGTACGCCAGCGCATCCGAGGGGATCACGCTGCCGTCGGTCCACAACTCCAGATCCAGCTTGTCGTAGTCGATGCGCTGTCCGATGCGGGTGTTCTCCACCTCGAAGTTGACCTTGGTCACGGGCGAGTACATGGAGTCCGTGGGCAGCACGCCGATCGGGCGGTCCTGGTTCATCTGGTTCTCGGCCGAGACGTAGCCGCGGCCGGCGCCCACTTCGATCTCGGCGCGGAACTCGCCGTCCTTGTTCAGGGTCGCGATATGCAGCTCGGGGTTCAGCACCTCGACGTCCGCGTCCACCTTGAGATCGGCCGCGGTCACCGCGGCCTTCCCGCGCACCTCGATCGTCCCCATCTTGGGAGCGTCGCCGTGCAGCTTGAACCGGATCTGCTTCAAGTTCAGCAACACCTCGGGGATGTCTTCCTTGATGCCCGGAAGGGTCGAGAACTCGTGCTGCACGCCGTCGATCTTGACGGCGGAGACGGCGGCTCCCGGCAGGGACGACAGGAGCACGCGCCGGAGCGCGTTCCCCAGGGTCACGCCAAAGCCGCGCTCGAGCGGCTCGATCGTGAATTTGCCATAGCGATTCGTCGAGTTCTTTTCGTCCATCTCGACGTTCTTGGGCATCTGTAGATTCTTCCACTTCATGATCTATGTCCTCCGGGTCCCCAGGCCATTCAACTGACTTACTTCGAGTAGAGCTCGACGATGAGCGACTCGGAGATCTTGGTCGGGATCAAGCCGCGTGTCGGGTATTCGAGCATGCGGCCCGACATCTTCTCCGGGTCCAGACTCAGCCAGCTCAGCGTGTCCCGCGCCTTGTTCGCCTCCATCGAGGCCTGGATCGCGGTCATCTCCTTGCTGCCTTGGCGCACTCGGATCTCGTCCCCGACCCGAACGGAGAACGAGGGGATATCCACGAGACGCCCGTTCACTTCGATATGACGATGGCGCACGAGCTGGCGGGCCGCCGAGCGCGACGGGGCAAACCCCAGCCGGTACGTCAGGTTGTCCAGGCGGCGCTCCAGCAACAGGAGCAGGTTCTCGCCGGTGACTCCCTTCTGGCTCTCGGCCTTCTTGAAGTAGTTCCGGAACTGCGCCTCGAGGATCCGGTAGATCCGCCGGGCCTTCTGCTTCATCCGGAGCTGCTGGCCGTAATTGGTCTCCTTGGAGCGGCGATCCTTGCCGTGCTCCCCGGGAGCGTAGCCGCGGCGCTCGAAGGCGCACTTCTCCGTGTAGCAGCGGGCCCCTTTCAGGAACAGCTTTTCACCTTCCCGGCGGCACAGCCGGCACTTATCCCCGTGATACGTCGCCATAATCGAAGCGGTGACCTCCTCTGCCCGTTAGACTCGCCGCCGCTTCGGCGGGCGGCAACCATTGTGCGGTATCGGGGTGACGTCCTTGATGGCCGAGATCTCGAGCCCGGCCGCCTGGAGCGACCGGATGGCCGCCTCGCGGCCCGCGCCCGGTCCCTTCACCCACACTTCCACCTTCTTCAGACCCAGCGACACGGCCTCCTTCGTCGCGGACTCGGCCGCGATCTGCGCCGCGAACGGGGTGCTCTTGCGCGACCCCTTGAACCCCACCTTGCCGGCGCTGGCCCAGGCCACGGTGTGGCCGTCCATGTCGGAGATGGTCACGATGGTGTTGTTGAACGTCGATTGGACGTGGGCAATTCCGTTGATCCCCACCTTCCGCTCGCGCTTCTTCTTCGGCTTCGCCGTGGGCGTTGCCGCGGGTGGTGCATTCGCTGCCGTCGTATCCGCCACTCGATTCTCCTATTCGCTTATTGGTCCGGGCCGCCGCGCGGCGATCAGCCGGCCGGCTTCGGCGCCGGCTTCTTCGTCGCCACGGTCCGGCGCATGGCTCCCGCCGTCTTCTTGGGTCCCTTCCGCGTGCGCGCGTTGGTGCGCGTGCGCTGCCCGCGCGCGGGAAGGTTCTTCCGGTGGCGCAGGCCGCGGTAGGAGCCGATGTCCATGAGACGCTTGATGGACATGGCCACCTCGCTCCGGCGCGCGCCCTCGACCTTGAACTGCGATTCGATCACCTGGCGGAGACGACCCGTCTCCTCGTCGGTGAGGTTCTTCACCCGGGTATCCGGGTTCACGCCCGTCACGGCGATGATCTTCCGCGCCGCGGAGTTTCCGATTCCAAAGATGTACGTCAAGCCGATCTCGATACGCTTGTCGTTCGGGAGATCGACTCCGGCGATACGTGCCAACGCGCTCCTCCTGTCCTACCGCACCCGCCGGGCCTTAGCCCTGGCGCTGCTTGTGGCGCGGGTTCTTGCAAATGATCCGGACGACGCCCTTCCGCCGGACGACCTTGCAGCTATCACAGATCTTGGTGACCGATGCCTTGACCTTCATCGCGCTTCCTTCCGCGCCGCGCCGAACGCGGCCGCTACTTGTAGCGGTAAACGATGCGGCCCCTCGTGAGATCGTAGGGCGACAGCTCCACCGTCACCTTGTCCCCGGGCAGGATCTTGATGAAGTTCATCCGCATCTTGCCCGATATGTGCGCCAGGACGCGGTGCCCGTTCTCCAGCTCCACCCGGAACATCGCGTTGGGGAGCGGCTCGATGACCGTTCCCTCGACCTGGACTCCTTCTTCCTTCGCCACCTAATCCGCCTCGACCAGGGAGAGCACGACCGGCCCGTCCGCGCCGATCGCGACCGTGTGCTCGAAGTGCGCCGAGCGGCTGCGATCCGCGCTGACCACCGTCCACTGGTCGGCGAGCGTGATGACGTCCGCACCGCCCGTGTTCACCATGGGCTCGATGGCGAGCACCATCCCCGTCTTCAGCCGCGGCCCTTCGCCCGGGCGCCCGTAGTTGGGCACCTGGGGCTCTTCGTGGAGCTCGCGCCCCACGCCGTGGCCCACGAGGGCCCGGACCACGCTGAACCCGCTCTGCTTGATCTCGCGCTCGATCGCCGACGAGATGTCCGAGACGCGCCCGCCTGGCCGCGCCTGGTCGATGCCGGCGTACAGGGAGCGCTCGGTGGCTTCGAGCAGTCGCTGCGCGGCTTCATCGATGGAGCCGACCGCGAACGTTCTCGCGGCGTCTCCGTAGAACCCGGCCTTCTTGACGCCGATGTCCAGCGACACGACGTCTCCTTCCTTCAACACGCGCGTCCCGCTCGGGATTCCGTGGACGACCTCCTCGTTGATCGATGCGCAGATGTTGGCCGGGTACCCGCGGTACCCCTTGAACGCCGGCTCTCCGCCCTGTGCCCGGATGAACTCTTCGGCCAGCCGGTCCAATTCCTGTGTCGTGACGCCGGGGCGCACTTCCTTGCTCAAGAGTAGAAGGCACCGCCCGACGATCTGGGAGCTTTCGCGGATCCGCTCCACCTCGTCCGGCGTGTTGATCCGGACCGCGCGCTCCGCCATGGCGGCCCCCTTCAGGCGGCGACCCTTCCGACCGCCTGCTGGATCGCCGCGTAAACTGCTTCCGGCTTGCCCGCCGCGTCCACGTTCCGGAGAATGCCCTGGCGCTCGTAGTAGATCACCAGGGGCGCCGTCTCCCGCTCGTAGACCCCGAGCCGCGCCCGCACCGTCTCCGGCAGGTCGTCGGGGCGCTGCTTCAGCTCCCCGCCGCACACGTCGCAGACGCCCTGCTTCTTGGGCGGCCGGGTGGTCAGGTTGTAGATCTCGCCGCAATTGCCGCAAACCCACCTGTTCTTGAGCCGGTCCACCACGACTTCCGGAGCCACGACCAGGTTCACCGCCCGATCCAGCTTCCGGTCGCCCAGCATCGCCGCCAGACCGTCGGCCTGCGCCGTGGTCCGCGGAAACCCGTCGAGGACGAAGCCGTTCGCCGCGTCCTTCTGACCCAGCCGCGTCTCGATGATGCCGAGCACGGTCGCGTCGGAGACCAACCGGCCCGCCTTCACGTCCTCCTGCGCCGCCTGCCCCAGGCGCGTCCTCTGCGCGATAGCCTCGCGGAGGATGTCGCCCGTCGCGATGAGCGGAACGCTGAGCCACTCGGCCAGCCGCTTCGCATGCGTTCCCTTGCCGCTCCCCGGAGGACCGAGAAGCACCACCCTCATCGACGGCCCCGCAGCCGGCCCGACGTCACGAAGCCCTCGTAGTGGCGCATGATCAGGTGCGACTCGATCTGCTGCAGGGTGTCGAGCGCGACGCCGACCACGATCAGCACGCTGGTTCCGCCGAAATAGAACGGCACGTTGAAGCGGCGGATCATGATGTCCGGGAGCACCGCGATCAGCGCCAGGAAGATGGCCCCCGGCAGCGTGATGCGCGACAGGATCCGGTCGATGTATTCGGCGGTCTTTCGCCCGGGACGGATCCCGGGAATGAAGCCGCCGTATTTTTTCATGTTGTCCGCCATGTCCGTCGGATTCAGGACGATCGCGGTGTAGAAGTACGTGAAGAAGATGATCGTCAGCGAATAGACGACCACGTAGACCCATGTCCCGTGCGAGAACCATCCCGCCACGGTCTGGAGCGCGTTGTTCCCGTGGAAGTAGAGCGCCATGGTGCTCGGGAGCATGATCAACGACTGCGCGAAGATGATCGGGATCACGCCCGCCGTGTTCACGCGGAGCGGGATGTGCGTGCTCTGCCCGCCGTACATCTTCCGGCCCACGACGCGCTTCGCGTACTGCACGGGTATCTTCCGCTGCGCCTGCGTCATCGCCACGACCGCCGCGATCACGCCGATCATGACAACCACGATGATGACGGCGAGGAACGGATTCAGGGTGCCCACCCGGAGCGCCCGGACGGAGTTGATGATGTCGGTGGGGAATCGCGCCACGATTCCAATGAATATGATGAGCGAGATCCCGTTTCCGATTCCCCGCTCCGTGATCTGCTCGCCCAGCCACATGATCAGGATCGTCCCGGCGGTCTGCGTGATCATGGTCATGAGCCGGAAGCCCATGCCCGGATC
>JANLXD010000482.1:0-4984 GCA_031364935.1 Candidatus Eiseniibacteriota bacterium | reverse complement strand
TCGTGATCTTCCAGATTCCGGCGAGCGGGTTGAGCGCGGCATGCTCGGGGCCCGGCATGGCCATCTTCATCATCGCCATCATCTCTTCCTCAGATGGCGCCGGCGCGGTGACCGCGGCTTCCTTCTTCGTCTCCGCCTTCGCGACCGTCTTTTTCGTAGTCTTCTCGCCCGCCCATGAAATTCCGGGCGAAGAGACCAGCGCCAGGAGCAGCGCTCCGCTCAGGATCGGATTCACCACATGAGTACGGCGTTTCATCCGTGCATTCCTCCTATGTGTTTCCGGCCAATCTCGGAGGATACCACGGACGCCGAGTTCGGCAACGAGCCGCCCCCAATTCGCGCACACCGGCGACCCGGCGCGCGGCCTTGCGACCGCACGCACGGGTCCGAGGCGCCGGTGGCCGGCCGCCGGCAGCCGGTTCTAACGCCGCCGCTACTTGGCCGTGACCTTGCGGCGGACCTTCGTGTACTCGCTCTTGCTCATCACGTTCTTCGAGGTGAGCTCATTCATGTTCTTGTACGGACGGTTTTCGATGATCTTGTCCGCCTTGGCGCCATCCACGCCAGGCAGCGTCATCAGGTCCTCGCGGCTGGCCGTGTTCAGATCCAGCTTGTGGGCCTTGACCGCCGCCGCCTGTGTGGCCTTCGCATGGTGGTGCGGCAGGATGCTGGCGCTTTTCGCTGATGCCGCCGTGATTCCCGCGGACGCGGCCACGGGCAGTAGGAACGCCATCGTGAGCGCTACGAGACAGGTGATCAGATGATTCCGCTTCATAGGAAAAATCCTCCGAATGAGGGCGTGTCAATTCCCGCCGCCGTGCCCTCGAGACGGGCGGCAAGAGGAGGTCCAAAGAGCCGGGCCGGGGTGAGCCTGTTGGGCGGGGTGGTACGAACGAGCGGTGCGGGGGTGCGGACGATTGAATTGGCGCTGGAGAGGTACACGGGGGAGGGAGGTAGATACCCGGGAGACGCGGAGTTCCAAGACGGACCCGCCCGCGGCGGACCGCGGCTCTCCAGCAATCGATTCAATCGCGCGCCATGGTCGTGAACCATTCCCAGGCGCGTCACGTCGTGGTTATCGTCGGGATTGGCGTCGGGGACTGGGGGCAAAAGCCCATAGGGCGAATGTCCCCGGCCGCGAGCGCCGGAGGTGGAGTGGTGCGTTTTTGATCGGTTGGATGGATGCGCCGGCGAACGCCGGGGAGAGCTTTGCGAGGAGGGAGCGCTGCGAGTCGTGCCGGGCGCAAGCCTGCTCTGCACCAACGTGGTGGAGCCCACGGGCTTCGCGGCGTGGTGAACGGACGCCCGAGCCGTTCCCGGCATGGCCAGGAACCCCAAGCATGCGGCCGCGATCGCGACGACCAACCACCGAACCGGTTTCATAGTCTCCTCAAAGCCCGCGGCGGGTTGCCGCGCTGCTGTCCTTCGCGGATACACCGGCCTTATCCGCCGGTTCCGCTCCCTTCTTCACCCACCCAACACCACCAGATCCAGCCGGAGCGCCTCGGCGAGCGAGCGGGCATGGAACGGGGAGCCGCGAAGTCCATGCGGCGGCTCGGAGTCCAACGACTCGGGCAGATGACCGAAGCCGGCGGACGCCCGCTCGAGAAGCGGCGTCAGGAAACGCTCCCGCGCCTCGCGCTGGGTCTGGGAAGCCCCACCGCGCACGCGCGACCATGCTTCCACGAACGGCCCGAGCATCCACGGATGCGCGATGCCGGAGTCCGCGTCCGAGCGGAGCCCCACCGGCGTGAGGAATTGCGCCTCGACCAAGTTTACGACCCGCCGCGCGCGCTCGCCGTCGAGAGCGGAGTACGGCAGCCCACCCACCGCGAAAATCTGGTTCACGCACACCGCGGCGTCCGTGGTCCCCCGCACGTGATCCGCGTCCACCACGTCGCAGAGGCAGGACGCGTCTTCGTTCCAGAAGCGCCGCTCGAACGAGGCGCGGCCCCGCTCGAACAGCTCGTCCCACCGCGGCGACAGGGCGGAAGCGATGTGGAGCGCGTTCAGCCACAGCGCCTGCACGTCCACCGCCTTGCCCGCGCGCGGCGTGTCGGGCTCCCCCGCGGCCAAGAGGCCGTCCTCGTCCATCAGGATCCGTCCCTCTCGACCTTCCGCGTAGGATTCGAGGATCGTGGCGATCGCGCCGTTCATCGCCTTCCGGTCCGGAGCCGGCACGCGGCGATGCGCCGCGGACGCGGCCAGGAAGTAGTCGTGGACGGCTACCGTGAACCAGAGCGGCGCCTCCACCGCGTCGCGCCCCGTATCACCCGCCGGGAAAACGCCCTTACCAAACGCGCGGGCCGCTTCCATCAGTATCTGCCGGGCTTCCTCGAGCCGTCCCGTCGCCAGACACAACCCCCGCAGCGAAGCGAACGTCTCCGTGTCGGACTCGTCCTGCTCGGGATAATCCGCGATCAGCTCCAGCCTGTCTCCCCGTCGAGCCAGGTACGCGTCGGACGCGTGGTGTAAGCGCGTCGGAGATCCGGCCCGGTTCACGCGCTCCTCTTCGCGCAGAATCTCGATCGTGCTCTCGGGTCCGCTGCTCGCGCGGCCTAAAAACCCCGGGAGTCCCGCGGCGCTGGCCGAGGCGGACGCCTTCATCGCCTTGAGCCCCTCGTCGGTGGTCAGCACCAGCACGGCTTCACCGCGGGCCAGGTTGAAGTGGAAGATCCCCGGCGAGCCGAGGTCCTCCTTGTGGTCCCAGCCGCGGGCCCGGTCTTCCGAGTACACGAAGTTGTGATACCAGAGGTGATGGTGCGCGTAGCTCCCGTTCGACACGGCGAGGATCGCCGGTTGGCTGGCGTAGGGCAGCCACTTGACGAACGCGTCGCAGGATTGCGCCTCGGAGTGGAAGTGGGGATTGGCCTGGTGAAGCGCGTGCGCCTCACGGCAGGAAATCAGCGGGCGAACCATCAGGCGCGCGCCAGCCGACGGCCCCTCGATGACGCTCCACGTCATGACCACGCCGGGCGTTCCGCGAAGGGAAAAGAGCTGCTGCTCCACCCGCGTGCCGCCCTCCAGCAGGAAAACCCAGGTGGGCCACGGGTCGGTGGTGAACGATTCGATATGGCGGTGCCCTTCGGGGTGCACCACGCCGGGGTCGTAGTGATGTGAGCTGATGTCCACCATGCCGCGCGGCGTCGCGACCCGCGCATCCAGGCCGTTCACCAATACGACGCCGTGCGTGTGCGGCGCGCCGCCGCGAGCGGGGCGCGCGGCCGCGACGAGAAGAATCGCGTGCTCGCGCCGCGTGCGGATTCCCGAAACCGTTCCCGAAGCGAACCCGCCCAGCCCGTCCGTCTCCAGCCATTCCGCATCGAGCGAGGGGAGCGCAGGCGCGAGGACAGCGGGTGTTTCCGGCGGCGGAAGGAGCTGCGTTCCGAACGCAGCTTTAGAAAGACTTCGTGGAGTGAGGGGCGGCGTCGGCCGCGAGCGCTTCTTGGAGGGCACAGTCATCCTTCCTTGAACGCGAAACTTCTCGACTCGCCCCGATCCTACTCCCGTCTGACCTGATGCAACACAATGTTTGCGTCAAGGCGGCCTAATCGCGTGATGCGGGGAACTTCGAGGGTTCGGTTCAACTGCGTTTCGGGGTAGGGCCAGCTAGCCGCTCTTCACCCGCCAGCCGGCCGCTTCCTTGTCCGCGAGCCAGAGCAGCGTTCCCGAGCCCGGCTGGATACGCTCCGCCGGGAGGAGCGGCGGCGGGTGCGGCCCTTCGATCACGCGCCGCAGTATTTCCCTCTTCTCGCTCCCCCCGACCATCACGACCAGTCTGGCCGCGAAGTTCAGGACCGGCATCGTCAGTGTGATGCGCCACGCTTCAAGCTTCTCCACCCAATTGGCGGCGACTAAACGGTCCTCAACCTCCAGCGCCTCTGTTTCGGGAAACAGCGAAGCCACATGTCCGTCCGCGCCCATTCCTAGCAGGATCAGGTCGAAGTGCGGCAGTTCTCCCACACCAAGCTGGAAGAAGCCGCGGAGCTCCGCCTCGTAGTAGTCCGCTGTTTTCCGGGCATCGGAGAATTCCGTAGGAATCGGATGGACGTTTCTGGGCGGGATGGGGACATGCCGGATGAGCGCATCGTTGGCCGTGCGGTAGTTGCTATCGGGATGGTCCGGCGGGACGTGGCGCTCATCCCCCCAGAACAGATGGACCCGGTTCCAGTCGAGCGGGCCTCCCGGCACGTCCCGCCACGTTTGGGCGATGATCTCGTAGGCGCGCTGCGGAGTAGTTCCGCCGGCCAGGGCGACCGTGAACACCCCGAAATCGCGGGTCGCGTCCGCCCCCAGACCCAGGAAGGTTTCGGCCGCCGCACGACTCAGAGCTTCGCGGTCCGGAAAGACCCTCAGCTCGCTCATCCCCTGGCGCCTTCTATGCGCCTGTCCCCGGTTCCTGGCTGGTGAAGAGCTGCTCCAGTTTGTCTACCTCGTCCAGAATGGCCGTGGCCACTGCAGCGTACTCGCCGGCAGCCGTGGGGGACTCCGCGCGCGCGACCAGGGCTTCAAAACGGGCTGCGGCCTCGGTGCCGCCGGGCCGCTTCTCGACTTTCCCGCGGACGGCGTTCCAGGTCCGGCGCAGCCTCGCAGTCGCGTCGCCCAGCTTCTCCAGGTCGCCCACCTCCGACCACAGCTCCAGCTCGCGCCCCGAGTAGTCGAGCAAGGTGATCTCGAAGGGAACCGTGGGTTTGTAGGGGTGCGTGAGCTCCGCCGTGAGCCGCGTCACCTCGTTGGCGGCACGCATCGTGGTCACCCGGTCGTGGGTTTTCACCGACGAATCGAGGACCGTGAGCTGAGATCTCACGGCCGCCTTCATCCCGCCGGACCCTTCTCCGGTCACCGGCAGGTCTGCGGCAGCTCGCTGGAGCGAGTCGAGATGCGCGGCCGCGGCCGTCCAGTCGCTGCCGCGCGCCGCGTCGTAGAGGTCCTCGCTGTGCTGCGCCACCGACTCGAGCGGCGCCGGCACGCCGCCAGGCGCGGG
>JANLXD010000464.1:0-2766 GCA_031364935.1 Candidatus Eiseniibacteriota bacterium | reverse complement strand
TGTTTTACCCTGAAAGGGTGCGTGAGCCGCAGTGGATTCAGGCTCAGTCTACCAATGAACAAACGGTGAAGCGACGAAAGGAGGGACGAACACAACGCTGAAACCTACCCGTGCGGGTCCGCACCTGTACGGAAATCTCCGCTCGAACCACGCCCGCACGCGACGTGGGTACGCAGCCAGGGCGATCTCGCCGGGAGTGCCGGAGAAGGGATCGTCACGAAGGGGCCAGGCGGGGATGCTCGGGGAGACGGCATTTCGGCCTTGTTGAAGCGCCAATCACCGCCCTTGGAGGAAGCGTCGGGGACCAGACCTGTCGGTCTCTCCGTCGTGGCCCATGCGGTTAGCCACGGCGGGTCAACAGGGTGATCCATGCAGCCGCCTCGGGACAACGGCTCGAATCCATGACCGGTGAAGTCCTACGCCGTCCGACGGTCGGTCCGCCGCTCCCATAAGCCACTGGCGAAACGGAGCGGTCACGCGGCGGAGGGGAGAAGGCTGCCTGAGCCGCCTCCTCATCGAGGACAGCAGCAGACCCGGAGTAGCCGGGCATCGCGTCGATCCGCCGCTGGCGGCTCCCGACGGGACGCCGGTGAAAGGGAAAACCAATGAAGACGAAGAACGACCACGAGTCCATGCGGCCAGTTAGCCCCCGGGCGACGCTCGTAAGAGCCGGCCCGCACTCTTGCCGGGAAACCCGGGAAACCGCCACGTGCGGTGCTAAGCAACAGCCTCGAAAGCTCAACAGTCCGAACTTCGTGAAGACCATGTAAGACAGGCCCTAACCTGCCTGAGGCGTTATGCCACAGAAAGTCAAAGTTCACTCGCTCACCGGGAGAATCACTCTCCCGCTGATGCACAAAGCGTTCCGATCGGTCAAGCGGAATCGCGGTGCCGCGGGGGTCGACAAGATCAGCGTCGGGATGTTCGAGGGCAACCTCGAATTGAATCTCGTCGCGCTCATGCGGGAGCTCAAGTCGGGCAGTTACCGACCGCTCCCCTTGCGCCGATTGTACATCCCCAAAGGCCCCGGATCGACGAAGCTCAGACCGCTCGGCATTCCGGTCGTTCGGGATCGCGTCGCTCAGGAAGTCGTTCGACTCCTCCTGGCGCCGATCTTCGAACCCCGGTTTCACCCGACTTCCTTCGGATTCATCCCTGGACGGAACTGTCACCAGGCGATCAGGCGGGTCCTCGAACTCCATCGGCAAGGGCACAAGGTCGTGCTCGACGCCGATATCCAGGGGTTCTTCGACAACATTCCGCACTCGATCATCATGGACGCGGTGAGAGCCGAAGTGGCGGACGGAAACATCCTCAACCTCGTCGAACGATTTCTCACTGCCGGAGTCATGGAAGAAGGCGTTTTCCAGGACACGACGATCGGCACGCCGCAAGGAGGGGTCATTTCACCCCTGCTGGCGAACATCGTGCTCGATCGTCTGGACTGGAAACTCGAAGCCGCCGGGTACCGCTTTGCGCGGTACGCCGACGACTTCGTCGTCCTCTGCCAGACTCGCGGGCAGACGCAAGAGGCGCTGACCCTCGTCCGGCAAGTCCTCGAAGGCGAACTCGGCCTCGCGCTGAGCGCCGAGAAGACGAAGATCACGACCTACGGAACCGGATACGAGTTCCTTGGGTTCTTTCTGTCGTCTCGCTCTCGAAGACCCCGCGACAAGTCCGTGCTGAAATTCAAGACGAAGGTCAGGGAACTGACCGTCCGACACTGCAACCTGGACGCGGAAGCCATCATGAAACTGAACCGAGTCATCAGGGGAACGGCAAACTACTTCGCCACCGAGTTCTGCACTTGTCGATGGAGTTTCCAGAAGATTGACTCCTGGATCCGCATGCGGCTTCGATCCATGAAGCTCAAGCGGAAGAACTACAATGACAATCGCAAGCTCCGCGTCGGGTATTTCCGCCGCAAACTCGGTCTGCTGAGTCTGGAACAGTTTTGTACCGAACGAGACCCGCAGGGAAAAGCCTACTACGTCCTCCCCCGCTGGGGGGCAACTTCATCTGGGGTCGCCCGGTGAAAGACCTTCACGCCGGTAAATAGGGGGAATCGACCCCCTCGCGACAACGGGGAGGTGGTGGCTGGCGACCCCAGCCACTGCCTTACCCTCTTGCACTCCTCGTACGCCAAGGGAATCTAACCCTTTCAGGGTAAAACATGGTTGGGTTTGACCGAACCCAGGGTATCCCGACTTCGTCGGTCAACCCTGGGCTTTGGGATGACACAACAAACGATGTTGTAAAAAGAGCCTTCGTGTTTCATATTTGCATTCCGCGGACGACGTTGCGGCGACGGAAGTAAGTCGCTGGCGTCAAAGGACTTTCGCGGGAGGCATAGCCATGGAAAGGCGAGGGAAGTTTCGTGGGCGAAGGATCGTTCGCCGGTATGAAGCCATCCGGCTGGAAGAACAGGTATGGGCGCTCGCGTTTGAGCAGGTGTGGCCCCTGCTTCGCAAGGTCTTGAATCAGAGTCGCCCCGTTTCACCGGCTGCCCGACGAACGTGGCGTTCACCCGCTCGACGTATCCCGGCACGCGGGCATGCACGTGCGCGACGCGGCTCTCGTCAACGGCAACGAGGCCGCGTGCCTGCACGAGGACGGCGACATCGCGACGCTCGACGAGCGCGGTCCGGATACCTGCCAGTTGTTGACGTTCGGGCGTGATGGTGAGCGCCGTGTCGGCGCTTCCCTCGGGGAGGCGGCGGAGCGTGGGGATGAGCGGCATGCCGCAGATCGGGCAGTGGCCCGGCG
>JANLXD010000459.1:0-1780 GCA_031364935.1 Candidatus Eiseniibacteriota bacterium | reverse complement strand
GGTCTGCGCCGCGCTCGGCATTCTGACCGAGACCGCCGCGGCGGCGGTCCTCGAGAAGCGGGGCGAGTCGATGAAGATCACCTGCCATTACGGCTTCGGGGACGGGCCCGACGTCGAGTCGATCCCCGTGAGCGAGGCGTTCGGATCGCTCGCGCTCTCGATGGGCCAAACCGCCTACATCGAGGACCTGGCCCAGCGGCCGGATCTCCGAGTGCCCCAGCGCCCCGGCATGGAGCCGTTCGTGTCTGTGCTGGCGGCACCGGTGCGCGTCGGCGCCCAGACGGTTGCCACGCTCGAGGTCTATGCGTTGACGCCGCTGGCGTGGACCGACGCGCAGGTGGCCACGCTGGAGTCGGTGGCCGCCCAACTCTCGATCAGCCTTCACAGCGCGGTGCTGCTCGAAGGCATCGCGGAGGAGCGGCGTCGATTCGAGGCCGCGTTCCGTTCGGTGCCCGTGGGGGTGCTCCTCATCGCCGATCCGGAAGGGAAAGAAATCCGCGTCAATCCCACGGGAGCCGCCATGCTGGGGGTGCCGACCGACGAGAACCTCTCGCTCTCGACCGCGGCCGGGATTCGGCTCCGGAAGGGCCTCTATCGCGATGGAAAACCGGTGGCCGTGGTCGATCTGCCCACGCAACGTGTGCTCCGCGGACAGGAGGTATGGGGGGAAGACTACGAGGTCGCCCTGCTCGACGGCCGGAAGCTGTCGATCGTCGTGAGCGCGTCCCCGTTCTACGATTCCGCCGGCAAGGTCACCGGCGGGGTGACCGCCTTCACCGACGCGACGCCCCACAAGACATTGCTGCGGGAGCTGGAGCTTCGGCGACGCGAGGCCGAAGAGGCCAGCGTCCGGAAGACGCGATTCCTCGCGGCCATCTCCCACGACATTCGAACTCCCGCCAACGCGATCAATCTCATGGCCGAGCTGATCCGCCGCGCGGCGGGTGACCACGCGGCAGAGTCCCAGGTTCCGGGATTGGCGGAGCGGCTGCAGCAGAACGTGGCGACGCTGCTCGACCTGGTCGGCGACCTCCTCGATCTGGCCCGGTTCGATTCCGGCAAGGGCGACCTCGTCGAAACCGAATTTCCGCTCAGCGATCTCCTGGAGCGGGAAGTGGAACAGCTCCGGCCCATGGCGGAAAGCCGGGGGGTCGAGCTGATCGTCGAGCCGGCCATCCCGCCGATGTGGCTCCATACCGACCGCGTGAAGCTGGCTCGCGTCATCGCCAATCTGATCGAGAACGCCATCAAGTTCACGCCGAGGGGAGCCGTGCGGGTATCGGCGCAGCGGACACCGGACCGGAAGGTGCGCATCCGGGTCGCGGACACCGGAGTGGGCATCGCGCCGGAACACCTGGCGCGGATCTTCGACGAGTTCATCCAGGTGCGAAATCCCGAGCGCGACGTGAACAAGGGAAGCGGGCTGGGGCTCGCGATCTGCAAGCGGCTGGTCGATCTGCTCGGGGGCACGATCGACGTGCAGAGCGTTCCGGGCACCGGGGCCACGTTCACGGTCGAGCTACCCTCCAGCGCCATCGCGGTCCGGCTCGACTCCGCGCCGCCCCCTCCGTCCCGGAGTGAGGCTCCCACACCGGGGGGCCGCCTCCCTCAGCTTCGGATTCTCCTCGTGGAGGACCATCGCGTGACCCGCGAGGGCACCCGCGACCTCCTGAAACAGGAAGGGGCCGCGGTGGTCGAGGCGTCGGACGGAGCCGTCGCGCTGAAGCTGCTCCGAAATCAGTCCTTCGAGGTGGTGATCCTGGATCTCATGCTGCCGAAG
>JANLXD010000513.1:0-2229 GCA_031364935.1 Candidatus Eiseniibacteriota bacterium | reverse complement strand
CGAGCACCGCGCGGAGCTCCCGGACCTCCTGCACGCGGTCCCGGGGACAGACCAGGGTCGCGTCGGACGTGTGGACGATGACCAGATCTCGCGCCCCCAGGGCCGCGATCATTCCCTCCTCCGCGAAGGCGACCGTGCCTGTGGAATCCACCAGGAGCGTCCGGCCGCGCGTCACATTCCCGGCCGGGTCCATCCCCGAATCTTGAAGAGAGGCCCACGAGCCGAGGTCGTCCCAGGCGAAGCCCGCCCGGGCAACCAGAGCCTTCCGGCTCTTTTCCATCACCGCGACGTCGATCGAGACCGAGGGGGCGTCTCGGTAGTAGCGCTCGAGCGCCCGCTCGTCCTCGGTCACGCGGTCGGGCAGCGACGTGAGGAGCCGCGAAATCTCGGGCGCGTGTGCCCGAATCTCCTCGAGCATCACGCGCGGCGTGAAGACGAACATCCCCGCGTTCCAGAGGTGGCGCCCGCCGGCGACGTATCCGGCCGCGGTCGCGGCGTCCGGTTTTTCACGAAACGCCCGGACGGCGTGGAACGGAGAGCCGCGCTCGACGGCCTCCCCCACCTCGATATAGCCGTAGCCCGTCTCCGGCCGCGTGGGCGGGACACCGAAGGTGACGATGGCGCCGCGCGTGAGAGCTGCGTTCCCCGCCGCCAGAAGCTCGTCCCGGAAGCGCGACGCGGGCTCCACGCGGTGGTCCGAAGGCAGCACCGCGATCACCGCGTCGTCGCCGGAATCTTTGAGCCACCACGCCGCGAGAGCGACCGCCGGCGCGGTGTTCTTCCCCACCGGCTCTCCGACGATGTGGTGGTGCGGCACGTCGGGCGCCGCCAGGCGCACCGCGCCCGCCAGGTCGCGCGCGGTCAGGATAAACGTGTCCGCCGGGCGCGCCGCGCCGTGGAGCCGCGCGAGCGTGTCCGCGAGCATGGGCCGGTCGGAGAGAAGCGGGAGGAGCTGCTTCGGGCGGCCGCGGCGGGAGAGGGGCCAGAAGCGCTCGCCGCGCCCCCCCGCCAGGATCACCGGATGCAGACGCATGGGGGAGCGGTATCACACCGCGCGGAGTGGGGCAACGGTTCCTAGTACGCCCCGCGCCCGGAGAGAACCGCCGGGATCGTGAGCGCGAGGATCTTGAGATCCAGCCCCAGCGAGATGCGATCCACGTACTCGAGATCGAGCCTCATCCACTCCTCGAAGGAAAGGTCGCTCCGGCCGCGGATCTGCCAGAGGCAGGTGAGGCCCGGCCGCACCGCGAGCCGGCGGAGCATCCAGGGCTCGTAGCGCTCCACCTCTTCGGGAAACGGCGGCCGCGGCCCCACCAGGCTCATGTGCCCCTGCACCACGTGAAAGAGCTGCGGCAGCTCGTCGAGGGAGGTCTTTCGAAGGAGCCGCCCCACGCGGGTCACGCGCGGGTCGTTGGTCAGCTTGAACGCCGGCCCCTCCGCCTCGTTCAGGTGGAGGAGAAGCCCGCGAAGCTCCTCGGCGTCCCGCTGCATGGAACGCAGCTTCAGGAAGGTGAACTTCTTCCCGCCGCGCCCCACGCGGACGGCGCGGTGGAAGACAGGTCCCGGGGAGTCGAGCTTGACCAGCACGGCCGCCACGGCGATCGCCGGAAGGGCCAGCACGAAAAGGAGCGAGCCGAGCGCGGCGTCCAGCGTCCGCTTCCCGAACCGCCGGTAGGCCCCCATCCGCGGAATCTACCAAAAAGGAAGGGGCCGCGGCGTACGGCCGCGGCCCCGTTCCCCTGCTATCGATCCTCGACTGCGACTACTTGAGGATCGTGACTCGCTGCACTTCCTGTCCGTCGTGCTCGGCCCAGATCTTCACGAAGTAGACGCCCGAGGCGAGCTTGGAGCCCGCCGCGGAGCGGCCGTCGATCGTGTAGTCGTGGTACCCGGCCACAGCGGATGCTTCGTCCGTGATCGTCTTCACCAGACGGCCCTGCGGGTCGAACATCTGGACCCGAACGGCGCCCGGCTTGGTCGTCGAGAACGTGAGCTTGGCCTGCGGATTGAGCGGGTTCGGCGAAATGCTCGCCGCCAAGAACGCTCCGTTGCTCTTCACGATCATCGTCAGCGTGGTGCTGAAGCTGCCGCCGGTGATCAGATTGCCCGTGATCTCGACCGTGACCGTGTTCGATCCGGCCGGGAGTCCGGCGAAAAGCCTCCGGAGATCGGCCTTAGTGAAGCAAGCCGAGATCTCGGTGATGCCGTTCCCGTTCTTGTCGCCGTCGA
>JANLXD010000488.1:0-8211 GCA_031364935.1 Candidatus Eiseniibacteriota bacterium | reverse complement strand
CCCGGCGCGGCGGTACTGGTCGCGCGTGGCGACGAGGTGCTGTTCCGCAGCGCCCGCGGACTGGCCGACATCACGACAGGGGCACCGCTCACGGCCGATTCCGTGTTCCGGATCGGCTCGGTGAGCAAGCAGTTCGCCGCCGCCGGCCTGCTCACATTGGTCGAGGCCGGCAAGGTGTCGCTGGCCGATCCGCTGTCGAAGTACGTGCCCGGCTATCCGGGGGCCGAGGCGATCACGGTCGAACAGTTGCTCACGCACACGTCCGGCATCATGAGCTACAACGATGTGCGGGGCTATCTGAGCACCATCCGCGAAGACAGGACGCCGATGCAGCTGGTCGAGGGAGTTCGCAACGAGAAGCCCAACTTCGCGCCCGGCGAGAAGTACATGTACAGCAACAGCGGGTACCTCTTCCTCGGCATCATCATCGAGAAAGCGAGTGGGCTGAAGTACGCCGACTACATGCAGGCGAAGCTTTTCACGCCTCTCGGCCTGAAGCACACTTCCGTTGTAGACCCGGACCATGTCACGACGGGACGGGCGAGGGGCTACGAAATCGGCCCCGACAAGGTGCTTCGAAACGCAGGCTACATCAGCATGACGCAGCCGTACGCCGCGGGTTCGATCGAGTCGAACGTGGATGACCTCGCGAGGTGGAATGAACTCCTCGTCGCGGGCAAGGTGATCGACAGGGCACTCCTCGATCGCGCGTGGACCGAGTCCAAGGCGAAGGACGCCAGGCCGACGGGATACGGGTACGGCTGGAAGGTGCGCGACGAAGACGGAGTGCACTTCGTCGCGCATGGCGGCGGAATCACGGGCTTCATGAGCTACGGCGTGCTCGTTCCCGAGAAGAAGCTCTTCGTCGGGATGTTGCACAACGCTCTCGGCTCGGAGACCGATCTCGAATACACCTCGACGCGACTCGCGCTCGAGGCGCTTGGGCAGAGCTGGAGCGCGACGCCCGTGGCGATGTCGGACGAGGCAATGAACAAGTTCAGCGGCATCTACGACTTCGATGGCGCGAAGCGAACGCTGAGGTTCGAGGACGGGAGGCTCAGCGCTCAGCAAGAGGGCGGACCGCCGTTCGCGCTCCTTCCCGTTGCGAAGGACGAGTTCGTCTACGACAAGGCGTTCTCTCGGCTCAAGTTCAGGAGAGGATCGTCGGGCGCGATCGAATCGGTCGTGTTCATTTCACGCGGACAGCCCACGCAGACGGGGAAGCGGGTCGCGGATACTCCGGCCACACGCAAAGCGATCACGCTCACCGAGGAGAAGCTCGACAGGATGCTCGGCGTCTACGAGGTCGAGCCCGGTTTCCAGTTCACGATCACGCGGGATGGGACGCGGCTTTACATGCAGGCGACGGGCCAGGGGCTTGCCGAGGCGTTCGCCGAGTCGGAGACGGAGTTCTTTTTCAAGGTAGTCGACGCGCAGGAGTTCACGATAGGCGATGACGGGCGCGCCTCGGTGCTGACGCTCATCCAAGGCGGGCTCGCGATGCCGGCGAAGAGGGCGGAGTAGGCAGGCGGCAGGCTCACATGGGGCACATGAGCGCAACGAGCAGTGAAGGAGGCGATGGCACGGCCATCGTGGACGCCATTCGACGCGAGCTCTCGCTCGGAGTCGGCGTCAAGCGTTTCGCGTATGGCTCCGTGCCGGTGTTCGCCGTCGGGGATGAGCATGTCGTAAAGCTGTTCCCGCCGGCGGAGCGCTCGTTCTTCAATACCGAATGGGCGGCGCTCACGCGTATCGACGGCCTCCTCTCAGTCCCGACACCACGCGCAATCGCCGCCGGCGAGCGCGGCCAGTGGTTCTACATCGTGATGACGCGCCTGTCCGGATCCTCGCTGGCCGAGGCATGGCCCACGATCGAAACGCACGACCGCTTCCAGTTGATGCGCGAAGTGGGTGCGGCGCTCGCCGCGCTGCACGCGATCGCGACAGACGAACTCTCTCCTCTGGCTGTCGACTGGCCACGATTCATGGACGCACAGCGTGCCTCCTGCCGCGACCGACAGGTTGAGAGGGGCCTGGGGCCTCCGTGGGTGGATGCCGTCGGCGAGTTTCTAGCGCGCTGGACTCCCGGCGACGACGGCGCGCGTGTCTTGCTTCATACGGAGGTGATGCGGGAGCACCTCCTGGTCGAGCGCCGGGAGGGCGTCTGGCACATCAGCGGCCTACTCGACTTCGAGCCGGCCATGCTAGGTGCACCCGAGTACGAATTGGCGTCTGTCGGCATCTTCGTGACGTGCGCCGAGCCCGGCCTCCTCAGGGTCTTGCTTGACGCCTACGGCGCAGAAGCCGACGACGAACTCCCGCTACGAATCATGGCCTACGCGCTCCTCCACCGGTACAGCAGCTTGCGTTGGTATCTGGAACGCCTTCCGGTTCCGGACGAGGTTGGTGATCTCGAGTCGCTCGCGCGCAGGTGGTTTACTCCGTAGCTTCGGTGCTGGCGGTGGGGAAGCGGTCCCTCCGACCGCCGCTTTCACTAGATTTCCGCGATTGAACCCGCCGCCAACCACGCTATACTCAATAACTTGCGGGGGCGGCATAGCCAAGTGGCTAAGGCGACGGTCTGCAAAACCGTTATCCCGGGTTCAAATCCCGGTGCCGCCTCCATACTCCTCGAAGGCATGCTGGAAGGCGCCGGGGCAAGTTGGATGCACGGGTCCAATCGATCTGGATCGAGGGCATCAAGTAGGAGCTCAATCGGTAGTCATCCAGGAAGCGAAGAGCCCGTTCCGTCGGAGCGGGCTCTTCCAGTTGAGTGTGTCTGTGGGCCGCCATGGCGCGCGGCTGTCGTCAGCGTGTCGTATCCGGGGTGATCACCGGTACGGGAACACTGATCGGCGTGCGGATGTCCTCGGCCTTCATGGTCTTGGTAGCGACCCGCTTCCGAGTCGACACCTTGGCCGGCGTGGCTTCGGCCATTCTCGCGGCGGGCTTTGTCGGCGCGGCAGTCGGCGTAGGCGTCACCGCGGCCGTCTGAGTAGCGGGTGTCTTCGGCGCTGGTGCCACCGTGTTCTCTGCCGGCGTTCCTTTAGGCCGGAAAGTTGTCTCAGATTGAGACAGATAACGGAAAGTTCTTAGTCACCCTTCACATTCAGGAACTGTTTCAGCGTGTGATCCACGCGTACCAGCTCCTTCGCGTGCTCCATCACTTCGTCGATGTCCTTGTAGGCAGAAGGAATCTCGTCGAGCAGAACGGTCGCTCGCCGGTATTCGACGGCGCCCATCTCGCGTTCCATGTCGGCCATGGTGAAGCGCCTGCGGGCCTCGCCTCGGGAGAAGCGGCGTCCCGCCCCGTGGGGCGCTGAACGGAACGCCATGGGATTCTCGAGCCCGGTCACGATGTAGCTGCGCGTCCCCATGGATCCGGGGATCATGGCGCGGTCGCGAAGCGTCGCCCGGACCGCACCCTTCCGGGTCACCCAGACGTCCTTTCCGAAGTGGCGCTCCACCTCGGTGAAGTTGTGGTGGCAATTGATGCGCTCCCGTTCGATCTCACGCTCGCGGCCTCCCTCGCCGTACGCCTGGTGGATGATCTCGGTGAGGACGCGATCCATCATCTCGTCGCGATTCAGCCGCGCGAATTCCTGGGCCCACGTCAGACTCTGGATGTACTTCCGGAACGGGGGAGAGTTTTGGGGAAGGTAGGCAAGATCCGGGTCGGGCAGGGAGACGCCGAGCTTTTTCATCAGCTGCTGCGCCTGTCCGATGAAATGATCCGCGATCCGCTTTCCGACGCCGCGGGAGCCGGAGTGAAGCGTGGCCCAGACGCCTCCGGTCTCGTCGTGCGCAAGCTCGATGAAGTGATTGCCCGAGCCGAGCGTGCCGAGCTGCTCGCGCCACTTCTGATCGAAGAAGTCGGGATCGACACCCGCTTCCTCGGCCAGCGCCGCGAGCCGCGCGATGCGATCCCGCGCGGACGGTGTGATCCAAGGGTTGTACTGACCCTTGCTCGCTGGAATGCGGCGCTCGATGCCTTCGCGAAGGGACCGCAGATTCCAACGGTCCGAATCGTCCTTCGTGAAGCGCGTGCGCACCGCGACCATGCCGCATCCGATGTCGACGCCCACGGCGGCGGGAATCACGGCGCCATGGGTCGCGAGAACGGTTCCGATCGTCGCTCCTTTGCCGAGATGGCAGTCGGGCATGACGGCGACGTGCCGGTAGACGAAGGGGAGAGCCGCGATGTTCTCGATCTGCTTCTGCGCGGCGCCTTCGATCTCGGCCCAGGGGAGGAAGGTGACGATTCGGTCGGAAATGCGGTGCATGTCAGCGTGTCCTCGCATAGGTAATGCCCGTCACGATTCTTGCTTGGTCGCACCCGTAGCCGGTCGTAAATCCAAGTGGAATATAGGAAAACAATGGAACCCTATGTAACTCCTTCCAGATCCTGCGAGCACATTGTCCAGTTTTACGAAAACGAAGCTGCCGTGTGTGACTCGGTGGCGCAGTTCCTGGGCGATGGACTCACCGGTGGCGAAGCCGTACTCGTGATCGCGGGGGAGAAGAACCGTCGCAGGATCTCAGCAGCCCTGAGGACTACCGGGCACGACCCGGACCGAGCGCGCGCCGAGGGTCGCTTCACCGAGCTGGACGCCGAGGAGACGCTCGGCGCGTTCATGCAGGGCGACCTCCGCCGCGGCATGCCCGACGACGTCTCGTTCCGCCGCGCCGTGGGCCGCGCGCTCGATCGCGCGCGCTCGCACCGGCCCGAGCTGAAGCTTCGCGTCTACGGGGATATGGTGGATATCCTGACCGCGCGCGGCAACGAGGCCGCGACGGCCCGGCTCGAAGAGCTGTGGAACGACCTGGGCGGGACGCACAGCTTCCAGCTCTACTGCGGCTACGCGCTGAGCAATTTCCCCCGCGCCGAGGACGGCGAAGCCTTCCGGCGGATCTGCTCCCTGCACACCCACGTCGTTCCCGCCGAAACGTACGACGAGACCGCGGGGCGTGGGGAGCAGCGCCGCCACGTCGCCGAGCTGCAGCAGCGCGCCGCTGCCCTCGAGGCCGAAGTCCACGAGCGGAAAAATCTCGAGCGCTCGCTGCGCCAAGAGCAGGAGCGCTTGCGGGACGCCAATCGCAGGAAAGACGAGTTCATCGCGCTCCTGAGCCACGAGCTCCGGAACCCGCTCGCGCCGATCCTGACTTCGCTCGACGTGATGGACGTCCGGAACGATGCGACGTCGCGGCGGGAGCGCGAGATCATCCGCCGCCAGGCCCGGCATCTCGCGGCCCTGGTCGAGGATCTGCTCGACGTGTCGCGAGTCGCGAGCGGCAAGGTCACGCTCCAGAAGCAGCCGATGGAGTTCATCTCCATCGCCACGACCGCGCTCGAGATGGCGAGCCCGCTCATCGACGAGCGGCGCCACACGCTGGACATCGCCATCCCGCGAATGGGACTTCTCCTCGAGGCCGACCCCGTGCGCCTGCCGCAGGTGCTCTCGAACCTCCTGACCAATGCGGCCAAGTACACGCCGGTCGGCGGCCGGATCACGTTCGCCGCCGAGCGGCAGGGACACGAGATCGTGGTGTCGGTGGAGGACAACGGAATCGGCATCGCGCACGAGACGATGGGAAACATCTTCGCTCCCTTTGTTCAAGGGGGCCGCACCCTCGACCGGGCCGATGGCGGCCTGGGGTTGGGCCTCACACTCGTGCGGAGCCTCACGCAGCTTCACGGCGGCTCGGTATCGGCGGAGAGCGGCGGGCCGGGGAAGGGGAGCCGCTTCATGCTGCGGCTCCCGGCGCTGAGCGCGCTCCCGTCGCGCGAGCACTTGGGCCACCACTCGGGGAACGGCGCTTCGACCAACGGGAACGGAAACGAGAACGGTCGCGGCCATCGAATCCTGATCGTGGACGACAACCGGGACGGCGCCTACACGCTGGCGGAGTTGGTCCGCCACCTGGGGTTCCAGGCCCGGACCGCGCACGACGGCCAGGAGGCGCTGGAGGCCATGCGGACATTCCGCCCGGACACCGCGTTCATCGACATCGGCCTTCCGGAGATGGATGGCTACATGCTGGCCACACAGCTACGAGCGATGCGAAACGGCGACGGCCTGCTGCGACTGGTCGCGGTCACCGGGTACGGTCAGGCGACCGACCGCGAGAAGGGCGTCGTGGCCGGTTTCGACGCCCACGCGGTGAAGCCGCTGGAGCTCGCCACCGTGCGCCAGCTCCTGCGCCACGCGCTCGAGCCCGAGGCCGAATAGCGGCCACAGAAAGCCAAGCAGGGGCCTCCGAGCGTCACTTGGGCCGGTCCCGCTGGAAGCGGACGTCTCCGCAAGAGCGTCCGCTTTTCTATTGCGTGCCGGACGGTCTCGGCGCATCTTCTTCGGCTGGAGACACATGGGGAATCCGTGGAGGGCGGGCTCGCGATGGACTCACGCATCGGCTGGCCGACTGCGATCACTCTCAGGGTACTCGGCGCGCTGCGACCCCCGCCGTCTCGTAGAGCTCACCTTGTTCTTGGGGCAGGTCACTCCCCACGCGACCAGCCCGACCCCTACGCAATCAGCAAGCTGCCAAAAAGGGAATGGTTTACACGGATTCTTGAAAAGGGGGGTCGCGCGGCCGCACCGCCGCGCGAGCGGAAAAACGCGGACCGCGAGGTCGCCAAGGGCTGCAGCATCTGCAGATGGGGCATTGCCGGACCAACTGACTCATTGTGGCACAATCTCTGCAAAAGCCTGTCCGGCACTGTTTCGGCGCGATCCTCACCCGAGCCGCGTCCGGGTCAATCCTGCTCCGGGCGACGAGCCGCATGGCACCGTAACCAAAGGGGACGGAAAACATGAAGTCACTAAGGACGCTCTTCTTCGCCCTGGCCGTTACCGCGCTGGGAGGGCTTGTGGCGCCGGGAACGGCCTCGAGCGAACCCGGCGGGTTGCACTTGAACCTGACCCCGTTCGGTGGGTACGCGACATGGGCGAAGGAAGTGAACCTCGACGACAAGCCGTTTTTCGGCGGTCGTCTCGGAATCGGCTTAGGCAAGTTCATCGGAGTCGAGGGCTACTACTCGTGGATGAGCACCCACACGCAGGGCGGTCAAGCGCTCTACGTCGACACGCCGCCGAGCGTGTTGCCGGAGTTCACGTATGACATCCAGGGCTACGGCGCGAATGCCTACCTGAATCTCATCCCGGGTTCCGGCTTCAACCCCTACATCATCGGCGGATGGTTCGAGGACAAGATCACGCCGAAGGAATCCAACACCGGCGTTCAGAAGGCCTACATGAACGGCATCGAGTTCGGGGCCGGATTGAAGCTGGGCTTGAGCAAACGAGCGGCGCTCCGTTTGGAGGCCCGCGACAAGATGTGGCACTTCGCCGCGTCCTCTCCTCCGGGCGACAAGAAGCTGAGCAACCTGTCCTATTCCGGCGGTATCCAGTTGACGCTGGGCGGGACGATCGGCGGCGACGAGGACAACGACAAGGTCAAGGACAGTGACGACAAGTGCCCCGGCACGCCGGCCGGCGCCCGCGTGGACGCGAGCGGCTGTCCGATCGATTCGGACAACGACAACGTCCCAGACGGAATCGACCAGTGCCCGAATACACCGTCCGGAGCCACCGTGGACGCTCGCGGATGCCCGACGGATTCGGACTCGGATGGCGTTCCCGACGGAATCGACACGTGCCCCAGCACGCCCGCGAACACGCAGGTGGACGCGAAGGGCTGCCCGCTGGACGCGGACAACGACGGCGTTCCCGACAGCCGTGACCAGTGCGCGAACACGCCCGCCGGAGCGCAGGTGGACGAGCGCGGATGCCCGAAGGACTCGGACAACGACGGCGTTCCCGACGGACTCGACCAGTGCCCGAACACGCCCGCGAACACGCAGGTGGATCAGCGCGGATGCGCGTCCGACTCGGACAACGACGGCGTGACCGACGACAAGGATCTCTGCCCGAACACGGTGGCCAGCGTCAAGGTTGACAAGGACGGCTGCCCGATCGAGCTGAGCGAGAAGGAGCGCGAGCTGCTCGACAAGGGCCGGATCACCACGCGCGAGATCCACTTCGAGACCGCCAAGTGGGACATCCTGCCCGAGTCGCGTCCGGTCCTGGACGACATCGGCAAGGTCCTCATCCAGTGGCCGCAGCTTCGCATCGAGATCGGCGGACACGCGGACGCGCGCGGATCCCTAGCGTACAACCAGGATCTGACCCAGAAGCGCGCGCAGGCGGTGCT
>JANLXD010000479.1:0-2359 GCA_031364935.1 Candidatus Eiseniibacteriota bacterium | reverse complement strand
GTCGCGGCTCTCGTGCGACTCGGCCGACGCCCAGCCCGAGGCCATGCCGTCGAGCGCGGAGATGGAGAACCGCGCGTCCGTGCTGTCGTGGTAGGCGAAGAGACCGTTGGAATTGGCGATCGCCAGCGTGGAGATCACGCCGTAGTCGCCGATCGTCCCCGAGGCCGTCTCGTAGATTCCGGCCCCCACGATGCCCGCGTCCTTGCAGCGCCCCACGGCCCGGCCGACTTCCCGCGCGCGTCCGTCGGGACCGAACGACGCGGTCTCGGCGTCGGCGGAATCGACCTCGCGGTATTTCTGCGCCTTCGGAAGCGGGAGCAGATCGGGGCTCTCGGGCGACAGGCGCGCCGCGTCGTCGGCGCGTCGCACGAGGCGCGCGATTCCGTCCGGGCTCAGGTCGTTCCCGGTGGCGCGGCCCGTCCTCCGGCCGCGCACCACGCGCACCGAGAGGACGTAGCGCCTCTCGGAGACGTTCTGGGTGATCTCGTTGTTCGCGAAGCGGGTGAGCTCCGAACGGCCACCGCCCAAGGTGGCCTCGACCTCGCGTCCGTCCTCCGCCGCGGCGGCCTTCTGGAGAATGGCCCGCGCCTCTTCCCTAGTCATCGTATCCCGCGCCCACTTGGAGTTTCCGGAACCGGGCCGGCGCCGCGCCGTGCGTCATGTCGGCCACCTGCCCGGGCTGCCCCTTGCCGCAGTTGACGACGCCCCACGGGAGCCACGCCTCGGGCCCGCAGACGAAGTCGCACGAGTTCCAGAACTGCGTGGTGATTCCCTGGTAGGTGGGATTCTTAAGCATCCGGACGCGCTTCCCCTTCCGGATCTCCCACGCGATCTCGGTCTTGAACTGAAAATTGTATCGAAGCTGGTCGATGCTCCAGCTCCGGTTGGTCGCCATGTAAATGCCGTGGTCCGTGTCGGCCAGGAGATCGTCGAAGGTGCCGGCCCCGGGCATCAGGCTCAAGTTCACCATGCGGATCATGGGGATGTGGTTCCAGCCGTCGGAGCGGACGCAGCCGCGGCTTCGCGCGTCGCCCACGCGGTGGGCCAGCTCCCGCGACGTGAGATAACCCTCGAACATCCCGTCGCGCACGATCGGCCACCGCTGCGCCTCGACCCCTTCGTCGTCGAAGCCGAACGTGGCGAGCCCGTGCGGGAGCGTCGCGTCGGCGACGAGATTGACGTGGCGCGAGCCGAACTGGAGCGAGCCCATCTTGTCGAGGGTGAGGAACGAGGTGCCCGCATAGTTGGCCTCGAGGCCCAGCACGCGGTCCAGCTCCGCCGGGTGCCCCACCGACTCGTGGATCTGGAGCGCGAGCTGCGATCCTTCGAGCACGACGTCGAACTCGCCCGCGGGACACTGGTCGGCCCTGAGGAGCGCGACCGCCTCCTCCCCCACGCGCGGCGCCTCTTCCACCCACGGGACCGATTCGATGAATTCGTACCCCATCGTCTGATGGTGCCCCTCCGCCTGAGGGAACGATCGCCGCTGGACCTCGCCGCCAGCGACCGCCGTGGCGGCGTAGCCGCCGCCGGAGCGCGTGAGGGTCTGGTCGATGTCGGCGCCTTCGCAGGAGAGGAAGCGCTGGCGCCTCCGGATGAAGGTGAGGAAACTCTCGGCGATGGTGACGCCCTTCACGCCCCGGAGCGCGGCGTCGATCTTAAGAAGCAGATCCAGCTTCCGCTCGAGCGGCACGGTGAAGGGATCGATGGCGCAGGGGGATGTCCACACGGCGCGGTGCGCGGGCTCGGGGGCGAGCCGGACCGGCGACTCGAGCACGCGGGCGCTCGCCCGGCCCACGGCGACGGCGTAGGCGGCGCAGGCCTGGACCGCGTCCCGCGTGAGATCGTCGGTCGCGGCGTAGCCCCAGGCTCCGTCCACCAGCACGCGCACACCGATGCCGCGCGATTCGGACTGGTCGAGGCCGCCCAGCCGGCCGTCCTTGACGATGAGATCTTCGCGGAGGGTTTCGAGGAGGCGCACGTCGGCGTACCCCGCTCCGCGCGCGACGGCTGTGTCGAGCGCCTCGCGGGCCAGGCTGTCCATGGGCGTTCTAGAAGAGCCGGGAGACGGTCAGGACCGCCTGGTCTCCGGACCCGATCTCGCGCGAGGGGTCGAGCGGCGCATGATGGAAGTGCTCGTGGGCATAAGCCGCGTCGATCTGGGCGCCGAGCGCCCCCCAGTACGTGCCCGCGCCGAACGACGCACGGATCCCCTTGTTCGGGGGGAAGCCGTCCCGATTGTCGGGGTCCCGCCGGAGGAGAGCGATGCCCGCCCGGACCGGAAGCCAGCGCAGCACGCGGTACTCCGCGCCGAAGTGGTAGCTCTTGGATTCGTCGGTGACGTCGGGAAGGCTTCGCA
>JANLXD010000457.1:0-4906 GCA_031364935.1 Candidatus Eiseniibacteriota bacterium | reverse complement strand
AGCCTGGATGGCGGCGCCGACCTTGGCGACGGCGCCACCTGTTGCATCGTCCAAGAGCGTGACCGTGATCGAGCCCGTTCCGACGGAGAGGCTGGGAACGGTCACGGTCAGATTCACGGTGGCGGTGCTGTTCGAAGGAATCGCGAGGAGGCCGCTCGCGGGTGCGACGCCAGCCATGAACGACCCGCCGCTCGTCGCGCTCCATGCCAGATTCGCTCCCGACCCGTTGGCGCGCACGGTCAGCGCGAGCGTATGCGCGGAGCCCGGGGCGAACGTGGCGCCCGGTAAGAGCGCCGTCACACGAGGTGGCGGGATCCAGTCCGCCGCCCGCGCGGAAGCCGTCGCCAACGCGACCAGCGCGAGCGCACTCCATAGAAGAAGGGGGCCGGCGAACGATGCCGGCCCCCCGTTACGACGACGAATCATGAGAAGCGGATGCCGTTCACGAAATCACTTCAAGATCGTGACGCGCGCGTCCTGCTTCCAGCCGCCCGCTTCCATCCGGGCGAAGTACGTGCCGGAGGCGACGGTGCGGCCCGCGAGATTCTTTCCATCCCACAAGGCGGTGTGCGGCCCCGCCTCGAGGGTCTTACCGTCCACGAGCGAGCGGACGAGGCGTCCGGACACGTCGTAGATGTTCAGTTTGATCGCGGCGTTGGCCTTGTTCCGCGGAATCACGAAGAGGAATTTCGCGACCGGATTGGCCGGGTTCGGCCCGCTGTTCGCGAAGAAGTACTCGTCGGGATTGATCGTCCGGCCGCCGATACGCGCGGCGAGAGCGGGCGGCGACGTCACGCTGGCGCTCAGGTTGTACGTCGCCGGAAGGCGAACCTGAGGCACCGGATTCGTGAGCGTCGAGCTGCGGAAGTCAGTCACTTGGATCCGGTACTTCTTTACCGACTTCGGGCCCTTGTCGCTCGGCACCGTGTACACGACCCGGGGGTTCAAGCCCGAGAAGTCGTCGTTGAATGCCACGACATCGCCCGTGTTGTCGTAGAGGAACATGACCAGGTCGGTGTTGTTGAAGCCGTCCTGCCCCGTGGCCGTCGCCCTCGCGTCGATGACGTCGCCTGGAGCGGCCATCACCTGGAAGTAGTCCTGGTCTCCGGCCGGCGCGTAGGTCTCCGGACGGTTCGTGACGGGCGTCGTGAGGATCGTCGCCTCGCCCAGCTTTCCGTTCGGCTCATCCGCGTCCTCGGTCAAACCGAGGATCGTGACGGCCGAGGTGAGGCTCCGGTGTCCGTTCACGTCCATGGCCTGCGATGACCAGATGGACGCGGGCGTGTTGGGCGGAGGCGGCGCCAGGTGGAACGCCGAGGTGCCGGCGCCCGCAGTGTCCTGGTCGGCGTACGAGAACGGATTACGCTTGATGAGGAACATCGAACTGAGCGAGTGGGCCGGCATGTCGAAGCCGTCCGCACGCCTGTTCGGTGGGGCCACGTAGGAGAAGTCCGTCTGGATGACCCGGCGATTCGCGCCCAGTCCCGTGGGAGCCACGATCGGCACGTCGTCCGGATTCGCGAGCTGGCACGTCATGTCGACGGCAAGGTTCCGATCGATCTGGATCGCGGGGGTACCCGCCAACGTGACGGTGTACGAGTTCGCGAAGAGTCCGCGATCCAACGCCGTGAAGTCCATTCGCAGGAACGGGAAATTCGCCGGCAGGGGAGGGCCCTGCGACGGGAATTGCATCACCCAGAAAAAGGTCTGGTTCGGCGTCGTGACCGCGATGTTGAGCGGGACCACGTTGTTCCCGTTCGGATTGGCCGTGTACGGTGACTGGGTGAAGAGCGGATTTGCGAGGTCCGGCCCACCCGTCACCGGGTTCATAGGGCAGAACTTCACGCTCGGGAAGACCCCTGGTATGCCGTTGAAGTTGAACGTTGGGAAGTTCACGCTCGAGATGGTGTACGGGCCCTCGAACGGCGGATCAAACCGCACGGCTCGGTAGGAGTTGTTGCCGCCCGTCACGAAGTTCTCGAACTCCCCATGCTGGGCCATGATGACGCGCCCGGGGAAGGTGTTCGTGATGAAATTGATTCCGCCGCTGGTCGCGCCGGCGGCGACGGCAACGGGATCGTAGCTGTTCGCGACATCCGCGAAGCCGTTCGCGCCCTCGTTCGCGCCGTTCCAGAACTCCGGCTCGAAGCCGATGTCGAGGCCGTTGAACACACCGCCCACGTTCGCGTCGGCGGCCGTCGTGTTCACGCCGTCGAGCGGAACGATGCGCACGGCGTAGTTGCCCGGAGGAAGGCCGCGGACGACATAGTCCCCCTGGCCGTTCCGCAGCGTCAGCTCACCCGAGATGCTGCTGATCGAATTCGCCGCATTCGGGATCGCCAGGTTGTAGGCCTCGACGTGCGCGCCGAAGATGGCCGAGCCGTTGAAGCCGCTCACCACGGTGCCGCTGACCTTGCCGGTCGTCGCGAAGAAGTCGACGCCGTCCGCCGAGAGGCCGCGCAGGGCCGATTCGGCGTAGATATCCGAGAGTCCGGCCCGGTCGTCCAGCTCCAGCGAACGCTGGCTGATGTTGTTGGCGATGAACGGGATCATCGTCGTGCCGGCCACGCTGGTGTGATCCAGGCCGAAGTAGTGGCCGTACTCGTGCGTGATGACGGCTTGCAGATCCACGCTCGACTGTCCGGGAGGAGCTGGTGTCAGGCTGGGCGTGGACACCGAGGAGTAGAAGTCGCGGTCGTTGAAGACCATGTCCGCGTCCAGTGTGTGGCCGGTCGCGAGATCCACGACCGAGCGCACGAACGCGATCACCGACCCGCCCGGAGCGAAGTTCGCGCCGGCGGTGTCGAAGAACATGCTGTTCTGTCCGTCGAACGCGTTGAGCGCCGGCTGGACCTGGGGCGGGCCCGTGAACTGCACCGGATTGACGGTGAAGTACGACGTATTTATATCCTGCCACGACTGAGCCGAAGTCTGAACCGTGGCGAGTGCCGTTACCGCGGGGATATCGGCGTTCGCAGGGTTGATCACGCTGAGAAGCGGAAGCTCGGAGTCCAGCCAGTGGGCCTGGACCACGGGTGAGGATGCGTTGAACTGACGGGTCAGTCGGATGAACGCCGCGGCCGGATTCGCCAGCGTGAGCGCAAGCGCTCCGCAGAGCAGCACGGCGGCGGCGATGCGAAATCGAGATGAATTCATGGCTTCGCGTCCTCCGCGTTACTCGGTCTGGGGTGTGGGATCGACCTGCGTCTTGCCGGCCTCGTCGAGGTCGGTGCGAATACCGTCGAGGAATCCCTGGAGCGGCATGTCCGGGGTGAACTTGGCGCCGTCGATGGCGGATCCGTTCGGATCCATCAGCCTCAGGCCTTCCAGCTCGTTCCGAACCTTCTTCGTGCCGTTCACGTCCTGGCTGACCGAGAACTTGCCCTGCTGCAGGCCCATGACCCACGGGTATCCGGCCGCGTCATTGCGCGACAGGAACACGACGACCTCCTCCCCCTTCTTGAAGGTCGGCGTACCGGGAACGATGGACGCGATGTGGTCGACCACACCGCCGAGCTGCCGGATCGTGATGACCTGATCCTTGTTCGACCCCTTCACGGGCTCGAGCACCTTCAGCGTGATGTACGTGTAGATTTCCTTGTTCACGTCATAGCGGGCGACCACGTCTTCAACCTGGGCGCGCGCGATCGCTGCGGAGTTCTTGGAGAGGTCTTTCAGCGAGAGCTTCTGAACGGTGGTGGCGCTGGCCATGCTCGCCCCCGCAAGGGCGCATGCGGCGAACACGACCGTGGTAAATCGGCTTGCGCGATTCATCGCCTTTTCTCCTGCGGTGATTCCGTGCGGCGGCGGGGCGGATGCGAATCCCGCGCGTCGCGTGAGATGAGGCGCATCGGTGGTGATTCACGGGGAAAAAAGAGGTCGAGGTTCTCTGGCGGTCTCACCTCCCTGGCTCCGGCCCGGGCGGGCCGGTGTCGTTGCACGTCCTGGTTGTGGAGGCGCGCGCTTCGCGAGGGCGTGGGCAGTAGAGACGGCCTGGCCCCGACGAGACGCACCCGTATGGTTACTGAGAAGCGGTAATTATACCATTTTGAATGGTTTATGTCAATCGGCCGGCGGTATGCCGGCCGTTTCGGGGCGCTTAATCGTAGGTTGAGATGGGGTTACAGCGGCCAGGGTTGGAGTGATATCGGGGCTGATGTGGCCGAGTGGGTCAAAACCAACGGGTCTCCAGCCGCCGCGGCTTCGGTGGATAAGTAGCCCATTCCCAGCCATTCGTCGGTGCCGGGCTCCGGCGCCGCGCTCGTTATAAAGCCACTGGCTGCGGTGACAGTGGAGGCGGCGGTGCGGATCTCGGACTTGGGAGGCGGGGGTGTCGTCCCCGGCCAGCGGAAGCGGAACCCAACTCGGCTTCGGCGCACTTGCCCCCGGTTCGAAGTGCGCGCCACCACCTCCTGCCCTACGTAGCATCCCTTCGAGGAAGAGATCGCGGCGGGCAGGCCCAACTCGGTTGCAATGCGGTCGGCGTCGAAGTCCACGCCGGTGCGTGGGAGCCCGACCGCCAGCCGCCAAGCCTCGACCGCGCCGGCGGGCGCGAACGGCGGGGTGTTTTGGGAGGGGGCGAGCAGAAACGAAAGCGGCTCCGCATGAATGGCGCGCGAGCCCGCGATCTCGGAGGCGAGCGCCGAGAGTCGGTTCGCGCGCTCCGGACCCGCGACCCCGATCACACGCGGCATCCCCTCGGGACCCTCGAACTCCACGTCCTCCATGATGCGGAAGCGCTCGAAGTGGGGGCGAAGGGCCGAGCGTGCTCCTTCGTCCGTGATGATCCACGCCTCGTTGCCGGATGGTTCGATGACGACCCACGCGAGCGCGACGGGACGGCCCTTTTCGGTGAGGAAGAGGGTCGTCGCGGCGCGGTCGGCGGTTGCGGGCGCCAGCTCCTGAG
>JANLXD010000444.1:0-3200 GCA_031364935.1 Candidatus Eiseniibacteriota bacterium | reverse complement strand
CCGACTCGGTGGCGCGGCTCCGCGGCATGTTCGCCTACGCGATCTGGGACCAAGGGGCGCGAACGCTTTTCATCGCGCGCGACCGCCTGGGGATCAAGCCGCTCTACTACTCGTGGGACGGGCGCGCGTTCCGCTTCGGGTCGGAGATCAAGGCGATCCTCCAAGACCCGGACATGCGCGCCACGCTCGACCCGCTGGCCCTGGACGAGTACCTGACCTACCTCTACGTGCCGGCGCCGCGCTCCATCTTCCGCGAAATTCGGAAGCTCCGGCCCGGGCACACGCTGACCGTGACCGAGAAGGGGATCGAGGACCGCGAGTACTGGGACCTGGCCATCCGCCCCGGCCCCGCCCGGAGCGAGGCCGAGACGGCGGAAGGGCTGCGCGAGGCGCTCCGCGAAACCGTCGCCGCGCATCTGATGAGCGAGGTGCCGCTGGGCGCGTTCCTTTCAGGGGGGATCGATTCGAGCGCCGTCGTCGGCACGATGGCCGGGCTCTTGGACCGCCCCGTCCAGACGGCCTCCATCGGCTTCCGCGAGGACGCCTACGACGAGCTCCCCTTCGCGCGCCGCGTGGCGGCCGCCTTCGGAGCCGACGCGCACGAGCGCACCGTGGAGGCGCACGCCGCGGACATCCTCGACCGGCTTACCTGGCACTATGACGAGCCGTTTGCCGATTCCTCGATGGTGCCGACCTGGTACGTGTCGCAGGTGGCGCGCGAGCGGGTCACCGTTTGCCTGTCGGGGGACGGCGGAGACGAAAACTTCGCGGGCTATCGCCGCATGCGTTACGACTTCCTCGAGAATCGAATCCGCGCGCGCATTCCCCGTTGGGCGCGCCGCCGCGTGCTCGCTCCGGTGGCCGCCGCCTATCCCAAGGCGGACCGCCTGCCGCGGATCTTCCGCGGAAAGACGCTCCTCACCAATCTGACCCTCTCGCCCGAGCGCGCATACCACAACACGATGCGCTGGTTCACTCCGGCGATGAAGGCGCGCCTCTACCGCCCCGCGCTCAGGGCGTCGGTGGGGGAGCACGACGCGTTTTCGGTGCAGGAGGAGTTCTTCCAGCGCTCGGAGGGCTGGCATCCTCTCTCGCGCATCCAGTACGTCGACTTCAAGACGTACCTCCCGGACGACATCCTCGCCAAGGTGGACCGCGCGAGCATGGCGCACTCGCTCGAGGTGCGCGTGCCGCTCCTGGACCACCTCTTCGTCGAGCACGCGGCCGCGATCCCCGCCGAGATGAAGCTCAAGCACGGCGAGGGGAAGTACATCTTCAAGCGCGCGCTCCGGGGCCTCCTGCCCGAGGAGGTGCTCACGCGGCCGAAAATGGGGTTTGGCGTCCCGCTGGACCGCTGGTTCCGCGGGGAGCTGAAGCGACCCTTCGAGGAGCGGGTGCTCGCGCCCGGCTCCTACCTCGAGTCGCACTTCGAGCCCGCCGCCGTCCGCGCCCTGTGGGACGAGCACCAGAGCGGCGCGCGGGACCACAGCTATGGCTTGTGGGCCTTGCTGACGCTGGAGCACTGGGGGCGCCGCTTCGGCGGCGGCACTCCATGAGCGGCGGCGCGAGCGATGGCGGAGGCGGCGGGAGAAGCGATAGGGCGCGCCTCCGGGTGCTTTCCTTCACCACGCTCTTTCCGAACCCGGTCGAGCCGGGACGGGGGATCTTCGTCCGGAACCGCCTCGCGGAGATCGCGTCCCGCGCCGATCTCCTCGTGATCGCCCCGGTGAACGCGGGCCGGAATCCGCGCGTTCTGAGTGTGCCGTTCCGCCGGCGCGATCCCGCGGGCTTCGACGTGCTGCACCCCCGCTTCGCCGTGCTGCCGGGGATGCTCAAGCAGTGGGACGCCGCGTTCCTCTTCGGTGAGACGTGGCCCCAGGTGCGCGGTGCGATATCCCGCGGCGGTGCGGGCCCCGATCTGGTGGACGCCCACTACGCGTTCCCCGACGGGGCGGCGGGCGCGCGCCTCGCGCGGGAGCTGGGCGTGCCGTTCGTCCTCTCGGTACGGGGCTCAGATCTCGAGGTGATCGCGCGAGACGGCGCGCGGCGCGAGCCGATCCGGCGCACTCTGAAGGATGCGGGCGCCGTGATCGCGGTGTCGCGCTCCCTGGAGCGGCGTGCGCTCGAGCTGGGCGCGGCCGCGGAGCGGACCCATGTCGTTCCGAACGGGGTGGACGTCGCGCAGTTTCGGCCGCTCGACCGCGACTCCGCGCGGGACGTGCTGGGCATCCCCCGGGAGGAGCGGATGGTGCTCGTGGTCGCGCGGCTCGAGCCCGTGAAAGGGCTAGATCTAATGTCGGCCGCCATGGCCGCGCTCCGCTCTCGCGAGGGATACGGCGACGCGCGGGCGCACGTCGTGGGCGAAGGGCCGGGACGCCGTGCCGTCGAGGAGGCCATTCGCACGTCCGGCGCGGGCGACGCGATGCGGCTGCACGGCTCGCGACCCGCCGACACGCTGCCGCACTGGTACGCCGCTTCCGACGTGGTCTGCCTGTTGAGCCACAGCGAAGGGTGCCCGAACGTAATCTTGGAGTCGCTGGCGTGCGGCCGTCCCGTGGTCGCCACCAACGTCGGCGGGATCCCCGACTTGGTCCGGGATGGCGAGAACGGGTTTCTTGTCCGGAGCCGCAATCCCGAGGAGGTCGCGGACCGGTTGGCGGCCGCCCTCTCGCGGCGCTGGAACACCGACGCGATCGCGGCCGCCGCGCGGCGAAGCTGGAGCCTGGTCGCGGAGGAGCAGATGGGAATCTACCGGAGGGTCGTCGGATGCCTTTAGCTCCGACGCAAACCATATGAGCGGCATCGCGGGGATTCTCCTTCCACTGGACGTGCGTCCGCTGGACGCGCGCGCGCTGGAAGGCATGGATCGCGCGCTCGAAGGGAGCGACGTCGGCCCGCCGCTTCTGCTCGAAGGGGACCGGCTGGCGCTCATGGCGCGCGGCGCGCCCGGCTACCGGACGGGACTGCTCACGCGCCGCCAAGGGGACGCGACGCTGGCGCTCGCCTTTCACGGACTGCTCGTTCCTTCCGGGGGCGCCCCCGCGGACGCGGAAGGGCCAGGCGGCCTGCTTCAGCTCGAGGCGCTCCTCACGAAGCTTGCGGCCCGGGGCGCCGACGCCTTCGCGGAGATGCGCGGGGAATTCGCCCTCGCCTTCTGGGACGGACGCGACGGAACCCTCCACCTGGCAACCGACCGCTTC
>JANLXD010000424.1:0-2234 GCA_031364935.1 Candidatus Eiseniibacteriota bacterium | reverse complement strand
CCGCGCGGAACGTCTCGAAGCCGAGGATCGAGACCGCGGCCACCGCGACCGGATAGCCCCACCCCTTCGAGTCGTAGTTCGCGATATCGACGGCGCCGTGGCCCAGGTCGCGCGCCGCCGGACCGTACTTCCAGTAGAAATCGGTCTCGACCGCGTAGTTCCCCATCCGGTGAAGCGTGAACGCCTGGGCTCCCCAATACACGGTGAAGACCAGGATGAGCGCGTAGGCGACCCATCGCGTCCAGCGGGTGGAAGCAGCGGGAACGGTCCGGGGCCGAGGGGCGGCGTGGGGAGCATGCGTGCGCCGACCCGCGGGTCGCGCAGCGCCCTGAGTCCCCGCGCCCGCCGGACCGCTGCGCCGGCGGCGGGGCGTCACAAGCTCCGCCCCACGGCCTCGGCGATCAGGCGGATCTGGGCCGCGAGCTCCGCGAATTGATCCGGGAAGAGCGACTGCGGTCCGTCGCAGATCGCGCGCTCGGGGTCGTAGTGCACCTCGACCAGAAGTCCGTCGGCGCCAGCGGCGATCGCGGCGCGCGCGAGCGGCGGAACCTTGTCGCGGACGCCGGCCGCGTGGCTCGGATCCACGATCACAGGCAAGTGACTCAGCGATTTCGCCACCGCGACCGCGTTCAGGTCGAGCGTGTTCCGAGTGTAGGTCTCGTAGGCGCGGATGCCGCGCTCACACACGAGGACGCGGTCGTTCCCGCCGGACATCACGTACTCCGCGCTCATCAGCCACTCGTCCACGGTCGCGGCCAGGCCCCGCTTCACGAGCACGGGACGCTCCACGCTCCCCAGCTCGCGCAAGAGCGGGTAGTTCTGCATGTTCCGCGCGCCCACCTGGAAAATGTCCACGTATTTGTCCATGAGCGAGATCTGGCTCTTGTCCATGATCTCGGAGATGACGAGGAGGCCCTGCGAGTCGGCGACGCGGCGCATCAGCTTCAACCCTTCCTCGCCGAGGCCCTGGAAGGAGTAGGGCGAAGTGCGTGGCTTGAACGCTCCGCCCCGCATGATCCGCGCTCCCGCGGCGTGCACCGCGGCTCCCGTCTTCACGAGCTGCTCCTCGGACTCGATCGTGCACGGCCCCGCCATGAGCACGATCGATTTCCCGCCGATCTCCACGTCCCCGATCTTGAGGACGCTGGCGTTCTCGCGGAATACGCGGCTGGCCAGCTTGAAAGGAGACGGGATCCGCCGCACGTCGGCCACGCCCGGCATCCGGCGCATCAGGTCCATCTCGGGCATCGTCCCCTCGCCCACGGCGGCCATGGTGACGGGACCGCCGTTCGGCGAGAGCACCACCTGGAAGCCGCAATCGCGCAGGCGTGTCTCGACCGCGTGGCGCTGCTCCGGCGTGGCGTCGGGTCGAAGGACGATGACCATGACTTCCTCAGGAATAGAAACGCCCACTGCCGGCGAGCCGGCAATGGGCGGGGCCTCGGTGCGGGCCGGGATCGTTCATCCCCGCGCGCGCCCAAGCCCCCGGATAAAGGACCAATACCACACCGAATTGCGCGTCGCGTTCATCGCTGTCTCACGTCCTCGCACCAACGTTCCGTTGCAATTGGATGGCCTATGACCCTACCACCACGGCGGATGGAGGTCAATCGCGCCCCGTCGCGGAGAGTTCCGAGAGCGCGGGAGGAGGCGTCCCGAGCTTCGCCGCGGCATCGTCCTCCCGCTGTTCCAGCGAGAACACGATCCATCGCCCGCCCGACGACGCCAGAGCGCGGAGCATGTGCTCGCGGTCGACCGGCTGGGGTCCCACCAGGGGCCCTCCCCACTGGATCCGGACGCGGCTGGCCCAGAGGTGGAGCATCGCGGCCGAGTCTGGGGGTGGAGCGGGGGGCCCGGCGCGGGCCGAGCGCGCCGCTGCAAGGGACGCGTCTCGGCAAATGGAGGCCAGGCGGCGGGCCGCTACGAGGCGGAGCCAGAGCGAGTCGGCATCCGATTCCACGGCGTGGGACCAATCGGCTTCCCCCTGGCGCTCGCGGTCCAGGGCGTTGGCATACAGGGAATCGAGGGAGCGACGGGAAAGCGGTTGGATTCGTCCCGAGCGGATGAGGGTGGCCCCGCGAATGGAGCCGGTCTCGAAGGCGCACGTCCCGCGCTCGCGAAGCGCCGCGTCGTCGTGGGCCGACAGCGCCGCCAGGTACCGCTCGGCGGCGCGCCGCGCGGCGCGCTCTTCCGAATCAACGGAGCAGCCGGAGGAGAGGATCAGGGCGAGCGGG
>JANLXD010000419.1:0-2161 GCA_031364935.1 Candidatus Eiseniibacteriota bacterium | reverse complement strand
TTCGCTGACGGCTCGGCTGTAAGGCGGGCCCATGCGAGCGTTGGCTTGCATGGAGGATTAGCGCTACGCGTTTTGGCGCGCGGGGAGGCAACGCTCCGGGGTCCTGTCCTCGGCACCACCACCACTATTCTTTGTTGAGTGCATCAGCGCTGTGGAGTTAGTGAATCAACCCCGCCTTCTTTGAACTCGAACATTTCGAATTTTCCTTCCTGCAGCTTCAATACGGTTCTTCTTTGGATCCAGTCTCCTAGGACTATGAAGTCTCGGCGTTCTGTTTTTTGGTGGATGGGGCGGTGGAGGTGGGCTAGGACTACTGCGTCGTAGCCTTGCTGGAAGAGGGGGGTGGCCAGGCGGGCTTCCAGCTCTTCCTCGGTTCTGGCGGGGCGTGGGGCGTGGGTTCGGCTGGTGTGGGACGCCGCGCTCGCCATGGGGATGCCGATGTCGGGGTGGATCCAGCGGAAGAGGAACCTGGCGGCGGGATTTCGGAGGACCTGCTTCAACAGCTTGTAGCCGTGATCGCCGGGCCCCAGACCGTCGCCGTGGGCCAGGAAAATCCGGCGACCCTGGATGGTGAGCGGGAGCGGTTCGTCCGTGAAGGCCACGCCCAGCTCGCGGCGCAGATAATCACCGATCCAGAAATCGTGATTTCCGCCGACATACAGAACAGGGGTACCGGAGCGGACCAGGGTGCCGAGGGCCGTGAGGACCCGGACGAATCGTTTCGGGATGGCGTGGCTGTATTCGAACCAGAAATCGAAGAGGTCCCCGACGACGTAAAGCGCGGCCTGGTCGACGGCAACGCGGTCGAAGAAGGCCAGCAGGTCCCGCTCCCGCGCTCGGTTTGAGTCCTCCGAGCCCTGCCCTAAATGGGCGTCGGCGAGGAAATAGGCGCAACCCGGATCGGGCATGAAGCGTCAGTATAATCAGATTCGTGCGTCAGCCTGTCCCAGCTTCCTCCCCGAGCCGCTAGCTCGTGGGAACTCCACCGCTTACGCACGGGTACTACCGGCTTGACAGGGGTCTCTTCACGACCCCAGGCTCCAAACCGAAAAGGCATTGGTAGAAGGAGGGTTATGGCTCCGGAGACCGGTTTTTGGGATCGGATGCAGGACCAGGTGCGCACCGGCTACGAGCGGACGCGCCGGACCACGGCTCGTGCGATGCGAATCGGCATCCTGCGCGTCGACCTGCTCTCGCTCCGCCGGGATCGCACCCGGGCCTTGGCCCAGCTCGGCGAGCGCGCTTTCTCTCGGTGGAACGAGGGATCGCTGGCGACCTTCGACGATGATCCGGAAGCGCTTCGGCTTCGGTCGCTCGTCGAAGGGATCGAGCGCTGTATCGTGTCCAAGGAGACGGAGCTCGAGCAGTTGAGGAACGATGAGGGTGGATTCTCGGAATCGGATGCCGGCGGCCAGCGGCCGCCCCAGACGGAGGGTACGAATGGAATCTCGTGAAACGGTTCGCGCCGCGAAGGCGCTTCTGGTGGCCGGCGGGCTCCTGATCATCGGCGTCGTCGTCGGGTTCATCCTGGCGGGCGGCAGCGGCACCTCGCCCGTGCTCCAAGCCAAGGAGAGCATGGTCTCGAACGTGAGCGCGCTGGAAAGCCCGTTCACCGCCATCGCGGATCGTACGCTTCCCGGGGTGGTCAGCATCGAGACCAAGCGCTCGGTTTCGGGCGCGGGCGGCCCGAACTCGCAGTTCGAAGGCCCCTACGGCGACTTCTTCCGGCGCCTCTTCCCGGAGAGCCCGCAGCAGCAGGCGCCGCAGCAGCAGCAGCCGCGGCGCAACATGCGGATCCCGAGCAGCGGATCCGGCTTCATCATCGATCGGAGCGGCTACATCCTCACCAATAACCACGTGGTCCGCGACGCGGAAGAGATCACCGTCACGCTGAACGACCACCGCAAGTTCAAGGCGCGCGTCGTGGGCACCGATCCGGGCACCGACGTGGCCGTCATCAAGATCACGGGCGGCGATCTGCCGGCCGTGACGCTCGGCGATTCCGACGAGATTCGGATCGGCGACTGGGCCGTCGCGATCGGCAACGCGCTGGGCGAGCTGGACGGGACCCTCACGGTCGGCGTGATCAGCGCCAAGGGCCGCACCAACCTGGCCATCGCGGGCGGCGCCCCCAGCTACCAGAACTTCATCCAGACCGACG
>JANLXD010000413.1:0-17953 GCA_031364935.1 Candidatus Eiseniibacteriota bacterium | reverse complement strand
GCTCGGCGGTGATCGTCCGAAGGGAGCCGCCTCGCCACAGCGTGACTCGGGCGTTCTCGCCGCTGTCGAGCCGCCGGACGGTGCGGATCAGGTCGGCCGAATCCTCGACCTTGTCCCCGTTCACCTCGACGATCACGTCGCCGCGGCGGATGCCGCTCCGGTCCGCGGGGCTGCCCGGCTCCACGCGGCTGACCATGGCTCCCTGCTCGGTGGGGAGGTTCCGCGCCCGCTGAAGCGTGCGGGTGACGTCCTGCACCTGGACTCCGAGGTAACCGCCGCTACGGGCGGAGTTGCCGTCTCGTGACCCCGGGGACTCGTAGATCCGAACCGTTCCGGAACGCCCGTTGTCCTGGTCGTCCTCGTCATCCTGCGCCCTAGCCGCCATGGGGGCGACCAGGAGCGACAGCGCCAGCCCCAGAGCCGCCAAGCTCCAGGTCGGCCGCAATGCCAGAGACCATCTCATCTGTTATTACCTCCGTACCGGATAAGGGTGGGGTTGCCGCGTATCACTCCGGTCTACCAGCGAGGACCGGCCGAAGTTCCCGACTCCGTTGGACGGGAGGACTAGTTGGCCGGTTGGAGCCGGAATGAAGCGCAGCCCGCCTTTTCGGAGAGCGCGCCGATCGGACCACACGGAGCGCGCAGCGCGGGCGACAGGTCGCGGAGCTTGAAATTGCCATGCTCCGCGTCACAGAAAAGCGGGTCCCCGACCCAGGTGTTGGCGGAGGGCAGCGCACCAATGGACCCTCCGGACCGATCCCAAATGAGGTTGCAGTCGTATCGCGGGGAAGACTTGAGCCCCGAGACGGCGCGCTGATCTTTATTCACGACGAAGATGTTCTGGCGCACATTCGGTGAAACGTCGACGAAGAAGAGCGTGGCCCCGTCTCCCTTGGCGTCGTTCAGGTAGAACGTGTTGTGGGAGAGGATCGGGTTCACGTTCGCGGTTTTGCGTCTCAGGATGCCGATCGCGGCGGCCGCTCCGGCCGACGTGTTGCGATCGAATATCGAGTATCCCACATTCATCGCCCCCTCGTCGGCATGAAGCGCGCCGGCCGAGGCCGCCCGATTCTTCTCGAAGATCGACCGGGAGACGTTCACAGTCGACCCGTGCATCACGGCCACGGCGCCGCCCGCCACGTCCGTGGAGTTCTCCCGGAACGTGCAGTCCACGACGGTGGCTTCCGAGGAGTCGGTCGCGTTGAAGGCGCCCCCGGTGGACCCCTTCGTCTCGTTCCGCTCGAAAAGAGTCTGGCGCATGGGGATGACCAGGCGGCTCGCGACGAGCGCGAGGCCACCGCCGTCGTAGCCTTCGTTCTCGACGAACTCCGACGAGAAGACGGCCCCCGTGGAGTTGGTGAAGCGGACGCCGCTTCCCTTGTTCTCACGCACGCGGCACCCGCCCAGGGAGATCTCGTCGGACTCCCAGACGCCCACCGCCGACTCCCAGTTCTTCGTGAAGGTGCAGTCGCGGATCTCGAAGGACGAATCGCGCACGCACTGGATCCCGCCGCCGCCGTTCGCCCTCCCGCGGCGGATCCCGAAGCCGATGATGCCGCCCCCGCGCACGCCCTCGACGCGCAGCACGCGCACGCTGTCGCCGCCGTCGAGGAAGGTGCTGTCCGGACCGCCCTCGGCGAAGAGCACCACGCGCTTCCGGATCTCGAAGGGCCCCGGATAGACGCCCGCGGCCACCCAGATCGTGTCGCCGGGAGCCGCGGCATTCAGCGCCCGCTGGAGTGTCCGGTGCTCCCGGGGCACGAAGAGGCGCCTGGCCTCGGCGCGGGGCGCCGCGGGGAGAACAAGGAGCGCGAGGAGAAGAAGGCGCGTGGGTCTAGGGGCCACCCGGGCTCCCCGGTGTCGCTGCATTGGGGGCCGCGTCGGTCGCCGCTTTCCCCGGCACGCCGATCGAGCCCGCGACCACCAGCGCATAGCCGGATTTCGGGCGCAGGTACGCGCGCGCCGCCGCGGCGGCCGACTCCCGCGTGATCCCGCGCACGATCGATGCGTAGCGCTCGATGTAGTCCAGGCCCAAGCCGTAGAGCTCGGCGGACAAGAGCTGCCCGGCCACCCCGGCGTTCGTTTCCAGCCGCACGGGGAAGACGCCGGTCAGGTAGTCCTTCGCGTCCTCCATCTCCCGGTCGCTCGGCCCTTCCTCGGACATGCGGCGCACCTGCTCGAGGACGCTCGAGATGGCCCGGTCGGTGTTCGCCGGGTTGGTTCCCGCGCGGATCGAGAGCGGGCCCGCGCCGATTCCCGCCGAAAGGGAGGAGTAGACGCCGTAGACCAACCCCTGCTCATCCCGGAGGTTGGTCATCAGCCGGCTCGACAGGGAGCCGCCTCCCAGCACGTAGCTCATCATCATCGCCGCGTCGTAGTCGGGCGCCGTGCGGGCCACGCCGGGAACTGCGTAGACCAGATCGGTCTGCGACTTTCCTTTCATCGGGACGCTGAGATCGAGCACGGCGGTGGGCGCGCTCACCGGAGGCACCTGGAAGGCCGGAGGCGAAGGCAGCTTGGCCCACCCGCCGAACGCCCCGCGCACCAGCTCCGTCGCCTGCTTCGGGTCCACGTCGCCCACGAGCACGATGACCGTGTTGTTCGGCCCATAGTGGCGGGCGTGGAAAGCCGTCAGGTCCCCGCGGGTGATTACCCGGAGCGTCGAGTCGGTCCCCAGCGGATGGTCGTGGTACGGGTGCCCGGCCGGGTAGAGGAGCTGGTTCGCCCGGCGCGAGGCCACGCTCGCGGTGGAATTCTCCGCGATCTGGTAGTCGGTGATCCGCTCGGCGCGAATCTTCTCCATCTTGTCCGCAGGAAACGCCGGATTCCGGAGCGCATCCGCCAGCACGTCGAGCAGGATGGGCAAGTCGGGGGAGAGCATCGTGGCCGAGAAGGACGCCGTCTCGGCGCCGCCGTCGAAGCCGAGCCGGGCGCCCACGTTCTCGACGGCCTCCGCCATCTCGAGGGCGCTCCGCTTGGAAGTGCCCTGGTCCAGCATGGCGGCGACGAAGCCGGCCAGTCCGCTCTTCGCCGGCGGATCGAAAATCCCTCCGGCACGAACGAGGCCCTGGAGCGAGATGGTCGGGTTGGCGGAGTTCCGCCGCACGATGAGCGTGAGACCGTTGGGGAGAACCGTCCGATACGCGGGCGCGCCCTTTACGCGGGCGGCGCCGACGGGCGCCGTGGCCGGGGTTGCGGACACGGCCGCCGCGTCCACGCCCCGCGCCGGAGCGCCGGGCTCCCAGGTCTCCCCCTCGGGGCGGTAGTGCTCGACCCACCGGGATGGGGTCGCGACGCTCGAGCCGGCAGCCCGGCCGCTGCCGCCGGAGGCCTGGGCCTCCTCGGACGGGTCGTACCAGCCCACCGTGCGCGTGTTCTCGGTCAGATAGGTCGCCGCCACGTGCTGCAGATCGGCGGGCGTCACCGCGCGCACGCGATCGAGATAGGTGCTCAGATAGCGCCAGGAGGCCACGGTGTTGTAGTACCCCAATTGCTGCGCCAGGCTCCGGATCGAATCCTTGGAGTAGACGAACCCGGCCTCCACCTGCTTCTTCGCCCGCGCCAGCTCCTTGGCGGTGACCGGCTCCCGCTTCAGGCGGTCGATCTCTCTGTCCACAGCAGCCTCCACCTGGTCAAGGGTGGACCCGGCGGCGGCGGTGGCCTGCACCATGAAGAGCATGGGGTCGCGCCCCGTGTCGTTCGACGCGTCGATTTCGGTTGCCACCTTCTTCTCGACCAGGGCCTGGTAGAGGCGCGAGGTCTGTCCGGCCCCGAGGATGATTCCCAGGACGTCGAGGGCGTACGTATCCGCGTGCGACAAGGTCGCGTTCCGGTAGCCGACCAGGAAGTAGCGCGTGTCTCCCGGCTTCCGGATCTTGAACCGGCGCTCCCCCATCTGCGGCGGCTCCACGGTGGTCACGGGCGCGGGATCAGTTCCGCGCGGGATCGCGCCGAAGTGGCGCTTCACCATGGCGAGCACCGCGTCCTTGTCGACGTCTCCCACGACGACCACCGTCGCGTTGTTCGGCATGTAGTAACTCTTGTAGTAGTCGCGGATCTGGCTGGTGCGGATCTGCTCGACGTCGGTCCGCCATCCGATTGTGGGCCAGTGGTAGGGATGCGCCTTGAACGCCTGCGACATGGCCTCGATGTAGAGCGCACGCTCGGGATTGTCCTCGTTTCGCTCCAGCTCGGAGCGGACCACCGTCATCTCCAGCCGGTGCTCTTCTTCGGGGATCGTCGCGTGCACCATGCGGTCGGACTCGATCTTCATCGCGAGCTCGAGGCGGTCGCTGGCCAGGACTTCGTAGTAGTTCGTGTAGTCGAGCGACGTGCCGGCGTTGAAGGTGGCGCCGTTCTTCTGGAGCTGCTTGGCGATCTCCCCTTTGCCGTAGGTCGGCGTCCCCTTGAACATCATGTGCTCGAGGAGGTGCGAGATGCCGGTGATGCCGGCGGTTTCGTTGCGCGAGCCAACCTTGTACCAGACCATGAACGCCGCCACGGGCGCCGTGTGGACTTCCTGGATCAGCACCGTGAGCCCGTTGTCGAGGGTCGTCTCGGAAACGGGCGACGGTGCCGCGGCGGCCTCGGTGGAAATGGTCATCGCTTTTCCTTTACTCGGGGACTTGGAGCCGGCCCAGGCCGGCATCGCGTGGGCCATCGTGAGAGCCAGGACGGCCAGGAGCCAAGTCGAGGGGTGTCGCATCATTCCTCCCTGGCGCCGGAGCGCCCAAGCGTAGCATGACAAAACGCGCCGCCGCGGCGCGGAGAGCGGGCTTCAAGAAGCCCGAGCCAGCGTCGCGACGCATTCGATGTGCGGCGTGTGCGGAAACATGTCCACCGGACGAATCCACTCGAGCCGGTAGCGGGACTCGCAGAAGAGCGCCAGGTCGCGGCCGAGCGTGGCCGGATTGCATGAGACGTAGACGAGCCGAGGTGCTCCCATCTTGATTAGCCGGCTGACGACTCCGGGATGGAGGCCCGCGCGCGGCGGGTCCACCAGCACCGCGTCGACGGCGGAAGAGTCCTCCCCGAAGTGGTCGCGGAGCGCCTCCGCGGCCTCCTCCCGTACGAACCGCACGTTCGCGATTCCGTTCCGGGCCGCGTTCCGCTCGGCGTCCCGCACCGCTGCCTCGGAGGTCTCGACCCCGATCGCCTCGCGCGAGCGAAGCGCGATCGGGAGCGTGAAGGTGCCCGTCCCCGAGTAGAGGTCCAGCACGCGCTCGCCGCCCGTGAGCGCGAGCCCCTCGAGCGCGGTCTCGAGCAGGCGCTCCCCCTGCTCCGTGTTGGTCTGAAAGAACGAGGCCGAGGAGATCTCGAAAATCAGCCCTCCCAGGCGCTCCTCGATGCGGTCCTTCCCCGCGAGCACCCGTTCCTCCTCGCCGACCGCGATCTGGGCTTTGCGGCGCGTCAGGTTCAAGAGCACGCTCGCGACCGCCGGGAAGCGGCCGGTGATCCGGCGGGCGAAGCTCGCGGAGCCGGCGTAGCCCTCAAAAAATGAAGGATGCGGCTCGCTGGCGACCAGGTTGACCATGACCTGGCCGGTGCGGACGCCGTTGCGGACGACGAGGTAGCGGAGGAGACCCGCGTGTCGGCGCGTGTCGTAGGGGGTCAGCCCCTCGCCCACCGCCCAGGCGCGCGTCTCGGCGACGATCTCACTCGCGATGGGGGCCGCGATGTGGCAGCGCGCCAGGTCGAAGGTGCGGTCGAAAAAGCCGCGGCGATGAAGCCCCAGGGTGAGCGTGCCGGCCGCGTCCGGGCCGAAGGAAAACTCCATCTTGTTCCGGTAGTGGAACTGGGAGGGCGCCGGGATGATCGGCCGCGCGGCCGTCGTGATCCCGCCCAGGTGGGCCAGCGACTCCTCCACCTGGCGCTCCTTGTGGCGGAGCTGCTCCGGATAGGAAAGCTCCTGGAACCGGCAGCCGCCGCAGATGGAAACGTGCTCGCAGCGCGCCGGAACCCGAAACGGCGAGGGCTGGAGGATGCTCTCGGCCCGCGCTTCGGCGTACTGGCGCTTTCTCCGGAACACGGTCGCCAGGACGCGGTCTCCCGGGAGCGCGCTTTCGACGAAAACCACCAGCCCCTCCACCTTGGCGATCGCCGCGCCGCCAAAGGCGAGATCCTCCACCGTGAGCTCCAGGGTGGCCCCGCGGCGCACGTTGGCGGCCACGACGGGAGTATTGCCGGCAGCCCCGGCGGGGGCTTCGCCGCCGGCCTCCGACGTGGACGGGAACAGGGGTGCGGACGCTTCACGGTGGGTCACCGACCGATCTTACACCACCGCCCAAACCCCAAGAACGGGCTTAGGGTAGCTCGTTTGGACGCCGATAGAAAACGCATGCGGTTCCACCCCAAGGCCGGAGTCGCGCTCCTAGGCTTTCTCTTGGCCAACCCTGCCGTTGCCGGAACGATCGTGGGGGCGGTGACGCTCGCCCCGGCCGATCTCTCGTTCCGCGGAGGGCCTCGACCGAATGCGTACGTGGGACAGCTCAGCGGAAGCGCCGGCGGTTCCGGATCCGTGGTTCCATCCGACACCACCTATGGCGTCGCCTATCTCGCCGACGTCACGTCCGCGCAGGATCCCCCGCCCCCGCCCATCCTCCTCGACCAGAAGGGGCAGAGGTTCATTCCTCGGATTCTTGCGGTCGTGGTGGGGCAGGCGGTCGAGTTCCGGAACAGCGATAACGTCTTCCACAACGTCTTCTCGTACTCCCCGCCCAAGCGGTTCGACCTCGGGCGATACCCGCGCGGAAAATCGAAGCGGCTGACGTTCCAGAAGCCCGGGCTGGTCCAGGTCTTCTGCGACATCCATTCGGACATGCGCTCCGACATCGTGGTCGTGCCCAGCCGCCGATTCGGCTACGTCGGCGCGGACGGCCGCTTCCGCATCGACGACGCGCCGGCGGGGAAACAGACGGTTGTTCTCTGGCTCCCGCGTCGCGGGGAGCGGACCGCCGCGGTCGATGTCTCCGCGGAGGGAACAACGCCGCTCGTCCTCGGCGGCGAGTGACGGGAAGGCCCGTGACGCGTCGCCCGCGTATCTCGCTCCTTCTCAAGATCACGGCGCTCACGTCGCTTCCGATCCTGGGCGTGATGGTGGCGGCGCTGTTGGTGGTGAACCGTCGGCTCGCCGACGAGGTGAATCACACGGTCACGGCCGACCTCTCCCGCGCCGCCCTCGCGTTCGAGAACCAGATGGCCCGCGAGGGAGAGAACCTCGAGCGGATCGGCGTCGTCGTGGCGCGAGATCCGAAATTCTTCGCCCTCCTGATCCTGCCGCGGACCGATCGCAAGGACGCCGACTTCTACCAGACCCTCCTCGGAGTGGCGCGCGACTTCCAGCACGACGCCGAGGCGCCTCTCTTCGACGTGACCGACGAGCACGGCATCGTGCTCGCCCGGGCCGGGCGAGCCGATCCTCCCGGCGCGGACCGGTCGGGCTGGACGCTGGTGCGCGACGCGATCGCGGGGCACGCGGGTCGGGGCTATCTGGTCGAAGGGGACCGGGCCTACCGCGTGGCGACCGTCCCCATCGTGGTCCAGGGGGAGCTGGCCGGAACGCTGACCCTGGGGCGCACCATCGACCAGCCTCTCGCCGAGCGTCTGAAAGCCACGACGCGGAGCGACGTCATCTTCGTGGTGGACGGAAAGACCCTGATCCGGACGACGCTCCGGAGCGGACTGGCGGAGCGGCTCGCGGCCGCGCCGGCGGGTGTGGGCGTGGCCCGCGTGTACGACGGCGACAGCCGGTTTCTCGCGCTCTCGGGGCGGCTCGACGGCCCCAGCTCGGGTGGAAGCGTGGGATTTGTTCTCCTCCGGGTGCTCGATCAGGAGACCGCCGTCCTCGGGCGCATCGGCCGCGACCTCACCATCGCGGCCGCGGCCCTGATCGTGATGGCGCTCTTGATCGGCTTCCTCGTCTCCAGCGGCATCACGCGCCCCGTGCGGCGGATCGTGGAGGCAGCCACCGCGATGAGCGAGGGAGACTACGACTACCCGCTCGCGGTGACCTCCCAGGACGAGATGGGCCTTCTGGCCGCGCACTTCGAGGCGATGCGCGAATCGCAGCGCCACGAGATCGAGCGCTTGGAGGAGGTGGACCGCATGAAGTCCAACTTCATCGCCGTCGCCTCGCACGAGATCCTCACGCCCGTCACCACCATCCGCGCCTACGCCGATCTGTTGGGAGAGGGCACGGCGGGAACGGTCTCCGACATGCAGCGGGAAGGATTTCGGGCGATCAAGGGCGCGGCGGACGTGCTGACGCGGCTCGCGCGGGACCTCACGCACATGTCGCTGATCGACCGAAGCCGGCTGCCCGTCCAGCTCGCCCCGGCCGACGTCGGCGCGCTGGTCGAGGAAGTCGCCGTGCAGACCGTCTCGCTCGCCGCCGACCGGAGCCAGATCGTCTCCATCGCGATCGAGCCCGACCTGATCCACCCACGGATCGACGCCGGCTACCTGAAGCAGGCCGTGACCAACCTGGCCATGAACGCCGTGCGCTTCACCAAGGACGGGGGATCGATCGAGATCGGGGCGCGGCGCGCGGCCGGCGCAGCGGGGATCGCGGGCGCCGGGACCGCGGACGAGTCCGGCGCCGGCGGCGGTGGCGTCGAGATCTATGTCACGGACACTGGAATCGGGATCTCGAAGGAGGACTACGAGAAGATCTTCGCCAAGATCGTCGAGCTGAAGGATGTGAACCTCCACTCCTCCGGCACGACCCAGTTCAACTCCTCCGGACTGGGGCTGGGCCTCTCGATCGCGCGCGGCATCGTGGAAGCGCACGGCGGGGAGATCCGGGTGGAGAGCGAAGTCGGCCGGGGAAGCACCTTCACCATCCTACTCCCGCTTCCTCCCGCCGAAGCGGGCGAGGGGGGCGACGTGCCCCTTTCCCTCGCGAGCTGATCCTCAGCCTCCTCGCCGCCGCCGCAAGCTCCCTCTAGGGATGGTCCCAGAGACAAGCGGTGCGGACAGGTGGCGTCAAGGTTTAACCACACACGTAAGTGATGTAGATACAGTCGCTTACGACTCTCGTTCGAAACAGTAATATGATTCCGACACTTTCGCCCCTCGCGTCCCTCCACGCCATCGCAAAACGCCTCGCCAGCAAGTAGCGTAAACACAAGCAGTTATGGCCACAAAATTCCCGCGATTCGCAAATGGCACGGCGACTGCTTTGTAACCCTCGCGTCGAAGCCCTCGCAGCCGCGAGCCAAGCGACAAACCCAAACCAGACGAGGTGGCAAATGGAAGCTCTGATCCTGATCGCGATCTTCTTCACGCTGGCAGACGGCTCCGGCGGCAAGGCCGGCTGGTAAGCAAGCAGACTTCGAAACGCGGTGCCCGTAGCGAATGCAGCGAACCCGAAAATGAAGAGAGGGGGTGACAGCGTGGAAGCTCTGATCCTGATCGCGATCTTCATGTCGTTGGCCGACGGTTCCGGCGGTAAGGCCGGCTGGTAAGCCGGTAAGCAGCAACGCCGCGGTGCAACGCGGCGCCGTCTGCAGGGAGGGCGAACCCCTGGAGGCGGGACAGGCGGACCGATGGGCCATCGGAAGAAGCCCCCCTGGTGGCCCGCCGTTTTGCCGGTGGCGGCGGAATGGATTCCGGGGGGGCGGCTGGCCTAGCGGCGGGGGTGTGTGGTACCGTGGCCGGTCGTCTCCCAAGCCGCTGCCCTAGCATCAAAGCCGCCGCCTCAGAGTCGTTTGGAAAGGGACCGCATGAGCAAGCGAACACCAGCCGAAATCGGGCTGATGCTGCAATGCGATGTCCCGCCTGAGATTCCGCTTCTCCCTCTGATGAGCACCGTTGTTTTCCCCCTCGGCGTCACCACCATCCAGGTCCGCATCGAGCAGTCGAAGGCCCTCCTCCGGGAGCACTCCGACCCCGACACGCTGCTGGCTCTGGTCTACAGCCCGGCGAGGCGGGAGGAGGAGATCCGGTCCGAGGAGCTGAGCCGCATCGGGCTCACGGCGCGAGTCATCCGGATCCTGAACATGCCGGGCGGCAACGTGCAGGCCACGCTCGAGGGGCTCCGTCGCATCCGGATCGAGGAGATCCTTCGCACCGAGCCCTACCTCATCGCGCGCGTGACCTGCCCCGAAGAGACCGTCCGCGATGCCGAGAAGGTTCATACGCTGATCAGCCGGATTCTCAAGTCGCTCCGAGGCCTCACGCAGCTGGATAAAGCCTACCCGCCCGAGCTGGACAATATTTTCGGCATGAATCTGGGAGACCCGGGACTGTTCGCCGACACCGTCGCTTCCATCGTTCGCCTTCCGGTCGAGACGAAGAAGCGCGTGATCGAGGCGCTCGACGTGGAAGAGCGGCTGGGCATCGTCGCGGAGGGGATCGATTCGGAGATCGCGCGGCTGAGCGTGGCCGAGGACGTGGTCCGTCGGACCAGCGCCCAGCTCGAGAAAAACCAGCGCGAATTCTTCCTGCGGCAGCAGCTCATGGAGATCCGTCGCCTCCTGGGGGAGGACGATCCTCAAGAGATGCTGGTGCGCCAGATGCTCGATCGCGCCGACAGTCTCGCGCTCCCGTCGCACGTGCGGTCGGTGGTGCAGGAAGAGGCGAACCGGCTCCGCTTCCTCCCTCCGGCCTCGCAGGAGTCGGGGGTCATCCGGAACTACGTCGAGTGGCTCCTCTCGCTCCCCTGGGCGCGGGAAAAGCCGCGCGACATCCGGCTGGAAGAGGTGCAGCGCCGTCTGAACGAGGAGCACTTCGGACTGGAGAAGGTGAAGGAGCGGATCCTCGAATATCTCTCGGTGCTGAAGCTGAAGAACGACATGCACGGCCCCATTCTCTGTTTCGCGGGGCCTCCCGGGACCGGAAAGACGTCGCTGGGCGCGTCCATCGCGCGCGCGATGGGGCGCGCCTTCGTCCGGATGAGCGTCGGGGGCGTGCGCGACGAAGCGGAGATCCGCGGCCACCGCCGCACCTACGTCGGCTCGAGGCCGGGGAAGATATTGAGGTCCCTGCGGGACGCGCACTCCTCCAGCCCGGTCTTCATGATCGACGAGATCGATAAGCTGGGGCACGACGCCGAGGGAGATCCCGCATCCGCGCTCCTCGAGGTGCTGGACCCCGAGCAGAACCAGCATTTCGTCGACCACTACATCGAGATTCCCTTCGACCTCTCCGACGTCCTCTTCATCACCACCGCGAACGTGCTCGACTTCATCCCCTCGGCGCTCCTCGACCGGCTGGAAGTGATCCAGATCCCGGGGTACATGGAGGAGGAGAAGCTGGAGATCGCGCGCCGCCACCTGGTCCCGCGCGAGGCCAAGGAGCACGGCCTCGCGGCGACCGACATCGCGTTCGACGACGCGGCGCTGATCAAGATCATCCGCGAGTACACGCGCGAAGCGGGTGTGCGGCAGCTGGAGCGCGCCATCGACACGTTCTGCCGGAAGGCGGCGCGCCAGCGCACCACCGGCTACACGGGCGACTGGCGCTTCTCGGTGGCCGACGTGGAGCCGATCCTGGGTCCGCCCTACATCGTGCCCGACGTGGCCGAAGGGCACGCCGAGGTGGGCGTGGCCACGGGCCTCGCCTGGACGGCGACGGGCGGCGACCTGCTCCTGATCGAGGCGCTCAAGATGCGCGGCGCCGGGCGCGTGATCGTGACCGGCCAGCTCGGCGACGTGATGAAGGAGTCGGTCCAGGCGGCGCACTCCTACGTGCGCGCGCGCGCCGAGATGCTCGGCATCAATCCCCAGCTCTTCGACGATTACGACCTGCACATCCACTTCCCCGAGGGGGCGGTGCCCAAGGACGGCCCCTCCGCGGGAATCACGATCGTGATGGCTATCGCCTCGGCGCTGGCCGAGGCGCCCATCCGGAACGACGTGGCCATGACGGGCGAGGTAACCCTGCGCGGCAAGGTGCTCGCCGTGGGGGGACTCAAAGAGAAGGTCATGGCCGCCTACCGCGCCGGAATCAAGACCGTGGTCTTCCCGGCGGACAACCAGAAGGACCTGGTGGAGATTCCGGAGACGATTCGCTCCAAGATCACCTTCGTCGCGGTGAGCGCCGTGGACGAGGTCTTCCAGCACGCCTTCGCCGGCGTCGCCGAGCGGATCGCGCAGCTCGAGGCGAAGCGCAAGGCCCGCGAAGAGAAAAGGAAGTCGAAGGGCCGGAAGGTCCGCGTCGCGGCGGCGGCGCGCCGGGGACGGCCCAGACCCCCGAAGCGCGCTCGCCTGCCCAAGGCCGCGGGCGCCACGCAAGCCGCGAAGCGGACGCGCGGGAAATCCGGCCGAAACGGTCGTTCGGCGACGCGTCGCGCCCAGCGTTCTCAGTAGCTGCCCGCGGCGCTCATCCTCTCCCGCGCGCCGGTTCTGTCCGCGCCTTGCCCACCGACTCGAGCACGATCCACGTCGACAGGATCACGAAGGTCGCCCGAACGTCCGCTCCGGGAGTCGCCTCGAAGAGCACGTAGGCTTGCGTGACCGCGAGCCCGAGGAACACGGCCGCCCGCTTCAGCTCGCCGCCGGGACGCTTGAGCGCACAGATGTAGAACGCTGATCCAAGGAGCACTCCGTGGAACGGGGCCACGTTCCAGGACGGGGGAGCGGCGAGCGCGAGCGCCGCGCCGGCGCCGACGGATAGAAGCAGAAGCCAGAGTCGGGTCCGCGGCATGGTCACTTCGAGCCCACGAATTCGAGGGCGCAGGAGAGCCCCGCGACCGCCGAGCCGATCGCGCAGCCAATGGCCGCGGCCCTCGGATTTCCAGGAGCGAAATCATCCGCGATGTCGGCGCCGGCGGCGCATCCCTGCGGCATGCGCTCGGCCAGGCAGGTGAAAAGCTTGGCCCAATTCCGCTTCATGGGCGCGGGGTGGGCCATGCCGGGCGCGAGCTCGTAAGCATCCCCGGTGCGCACCCACACGATCTGGTTCCCCCAGGTCATGCGCGAATATCCGGTCTCGTCCGGGCGCGGCTCCCGGCCCACGATCATCTCCGCGAATTCCGCGGCCTGCCGACCAGAGACATCCGCCACCGTGATGAAGGCGGCGTGCGATGAGTCGCGTCCGACCGAGAAGGGAAGAATGGTGAGCCCGACCGGCATCCCCCGGTCGTCCTCCCCGACCGCCCGGACCGCGAGATCGTTGCGCGGCCGGAGCCCGGTGACCGTCGCCGTCGCCAGCGCGCGCTGGACGAGCGGGTTCGACCCCGCTTCGCGCACCGCTCCGGCGAGTCCGTCGGGCTCCCAGAGCCACCGCCCCGTCGCGACGTGAGGCGGGTCGAGCGGCGTGGGCGCCACCACCCGTTTCTCATTGCCGCGCGAGCACGAGGTCGCGAGCAGGAGAAGCGGGAGAACTGCGGCGAGCCCCCGATGGAACCCCGGACGAATCCTTTTCATGACGCACCCCCTTCGATGACGCGCGGCTGGCCGCGCATGTGGGTGCCGAGGGGTGGGGACGGAAGCGTGGGATGCACGAAGCATTCCAGCGGCGACCGCGCGCCGACGTGGGGAGCGGTTGACGCGGCCGCGTCCTGGCCGCGTCGGAAGCCCGTCAGCGGCGGAGCGCGGCGTTCACGGCGGGACTCGTTACGGCGGGAGTGCGGCGGCTACGGCAGGAGCGTGACGCGCTTCCCCAGCGAGACTTCGACCGCGCCTTCGGTGTCCTGGGTCCCCTGCGGCACGCGATGCCAGATCCGCTCGAGGCGCCCCTGCACGGAGAGCGCCGCGTCGCCCAGCCCTGGGAGTTGCAGCAGCGAGATCTGAAGCCGCCCGCCCAGGCGATCCTCGCGCGTGCCCTGAAGCTTGTAGTCGCGGCTGACGTACGAGACGAACGGCGCGACCAGGAGCCTCCGGGGCGATGCCTCCCACCGAGCCTCGAGCGCGCCCTGGATCGTCATGTTGCGCGCCCCCAGGTCGCGGTTCTCGTCGCGCTCGACGCCTCCCGAGATGGTGCTGGTCACACGCCCCGGATGGCGGCGGACCGTCACCACCGAGCCCGCGTACACCCGCCGCCTCGAGTTCACGCCTTTCGCGTCCTCGAATGTTCCGGCGTCGAAGTGGGCGGTCGTACGGCCGCCCAACTTCTCGGAAGTCGTGAACTCGGTCGCGATCCGCGTCTGCGTGAAGTCGGTCTGCGGCCCCTTGCTCCGGATCCGGATGAGCGACGGCGTGACCCAGCTGTCCTGGTTCAATGAGAACGAGGCGCCGGCGGTGAGACGCTCGGCAGTGACCGCTGGCGCGCCGGACGAGGCGTCCTCCGGGCGTTCCCGCCGATAGCCGCCGAATGCCTGCCAGCGGAGCACCGGCCGCGCCAGGTCCACGGAGAAGCCCCGCCGGTCGGAGATCGCGTAGGGATTGAGCGCGGTCGCGAGCGCGGGCTGGTAGCGGAATGCCTCGGCGCGCGCGGTGAACCGGGCCGCGGTGCCGGAAAGCTCGCCGCGCACGCCGGTCCGCGTGCGCCCCGTTTCGACTCCGGGGATCGAGCGGTGCCGCACACTCGCCGCGTCGCCCAGCAGTGTCCAGCTCTTCGCGAAGAGGAGCGTGGCCGCGCCGCCATAGATGACCCGCGCCCTCACGGCCGTCTCGATGCCGCCGGGGGTCGGGTCCTCGTGCGTGTAGCCGCCGTAGAGCGCCGCTCGCAGGCGGTCGCGCACGAAAACGCGCGAGAGCCGCGCGGCGTAGATGTCGGAGCGGATCTCCCGGAGCGGCCCGCCCGCGGAGCGCGGGTGGGATTCGAGCGCAGCGTATCCCTCGAAGGTGCCCAGGTTGTCGTGGTGCAGGACCGCCTGCGCGCCGCGCCGCGGCACCGGGCTCGCGAAGAGCGGCGCGCCCGCGGCGAGAGCGGGGGCCAGATCCCCCCATTCGACGGTCGCGCGCGGGGCGCGATAGCGGAGCAGAAGCTGATCGGGCGACGCGGTCCCGTTCTCCGGGTCATCGAAGCGCACGCGGCTGGTGACGCGGGCCTCGATCGCGCGCGTGGCCGAGAGCGCGTAGCTCGCGTTCCAGGCGGCCCACCCGGTCGCCGAGGCTTCCTCCGAACGGAAGCGCGAGCGCGCATCCGCGAGCCAGGTGCCCTCGACGTGCAGCCGGGAGGTCACGCTGTCGGCCGGGGACGGAAGCGCACCCGTCTCGGGCGGGCTCAACCCGCCCGCGGGCGGAGTGCAAAGGAACGTGATCGGCTGGGAGGCGACATTCTGCGGTGACTCGACGACGAACTGGAGCCGGTGCTCGCCGAAGCGTCGCGTGGGAATCGGGCCGCGCGTCTCGACCGTGACCGGGCGCCCCGATTCCAGGAACCCCTCCTCGAACGCCACCGCCTCGCCGTCCATATAGAAGACGGCGCGGAAGGGGCCAGTGCCGTCGCCCAGGACCGTGGCGCGCGGCCGGAGCGTGTCGCCCGCCGCGAAGACGGCGCCCGGGAGCGGCCACTCGAGCACGGCCGACCGGACCGTCGCGTTTCCCGCGATCGCGGGCGTGAGCGCGGCGGCGGCGACGGGGCCCGAGAAGCCGTCGAAGGACACCGCCAATCCGGTCTCGTCGGTTCCGGAGTAGGTGATCCGGAGGGCCAGCCTCCCTTGCGGCGCCTGGCGCGCCAGCTCGCGGGGCACGGTGACGGTCGCGGACAAGAGTGCCGCGCCTCGGCGGGGAACCACCGCGTAGTAGGGGAGTGTGACGTCGTAGGCGGGCGGCGGCGCAAAAGGACCGAGCGCCGCCGGGTCCGTCCACATCCGAATCCGCACCGAGGTCAGGGTCGCGGCGTTTCCCTCCATCTCGCGGACCGCGGTCTCGACCGGCGTGGGCGTCTCCGGGACGAGCGTCAGCCAGGGCGAGGCGTAGGCACGCTCCAGCCGGGCGGGCGGGAAGGTCCTGAAGTACAGGATGGGCAAATCGGCCGCGACGGTATCCGTATCGGCCGGATTGGCGCGAAAGCCAATGATCGCGTTGACGCGCATCCCGTGCAGATGCCCCAACGCCATGGGTGCCGACGGTCTCAGGTAGACCGTGTCCCCGAGCGTAGACCAACGGGGAGGGTCCAGGTTCAACAGCACGCCGATCCCCGAGTCGATGTCGGCCACGGAAAAAATCCCCGACTTCTGCGTCGGCTGGTCGAAGACGAAGTGCAGCTCCGCGGTGACCGGCACATGAGTGTCCCCTTCGCGCGGATAGCTGTCGATCATCCGCGGCCGGACCTGCGCGCGGCCGCGCGTTTCCGGAGCCCGGGCCGCCGCGGCTGCCGGCGCCACGGGAGCCGCGATCACGCCGGCGATGCCGGCGACAGCGAGTAGAGCCGCGATGCGTAGGGCTTTCGCCGTCCGTAGCCGCACGTCGGAAGTCTCCTCTGAGACGGGAATGGGGTTGCGGGGACGCGGCCGGGAAACGTATCATCAAAGGTCTATGGTGACAAGAAAACGAACGGCGGCAACGACTTCGAGGCGCGTGTCGGACGCTCCCAAACGGATGGGAGTAGCCATCCTGGGCGCGACCGGGACGGTGGGGCAGCGCTTCATCCAGCTCCTTGAAAACCACCCCTGGTTCGAGGTGGCCGAAGTGATGGCCTCCGACCAGAGCGCGGGGAAGAGTTACGAGGAGGCGGTGGGAAGCCGCTGGAAGCTCGCAACCGCGATTCCCTCGAAGACCAGCCGGCTCCGGGTGAAAGGTCCCCGCGAGAAGCTCTCGTCGCGGCTCCTTTTCTCAGCGCTCGACGCCTCCGTCGCGGGAGAGATGGAGGAGCATTACGCGCGCGCGGGGCATCTCGTTTCCTCCAACGCGCGGAACCACCGCATGGACCCGCTGGTGCCGCTCGTGATCCCCGAGATCAATCGCGATCATCTGGAGCTTCTCGACAAGCAGCCCTACAAGAACGGCGGCGGCATCGTCACCAATCCCAACTGCAGCACGATCGTGCTCGCGCTGGCATTGGCGCCGCTCCACCAGCGCTTCGGCGTCGAGTCGGTCATCGTCACCACCTTCCAGGCGACCAGCGGCGCCGGCTATCCGGGCGTTCCGTCGCTGGACATCCTGGGGAACGTGGTCCCCTTCGTTCCGGGGGAAGAAGCGAAGATGGAAAGCGAGACGCAGAAGATCCTCGGCAAGATGAACGGCCGCGGCGTGGAGCCGGCCGCGTTCCCGGTGAGCGCGCAGTGCCACCGCGTGCCGGTGGTGGACGGCCACCTGGAGGCCGTGAGTCTGAAGCTCCGCCGCACCGCGTCGCGGAAGCAGGTGGCCGAGGCGCTCGCGGGCTTCCGCCCTCTCGCCAAGCTGGAGCTGCCGAGCGCCCCCGACGAGCCGATCAGCGTTCGCTCCGAGGACGACCGGCCGCAGCCGCGGCTGGACGTGGAGCGCGCGGGGGGAATGGGCGTGACGGTGGGACGGCTCCGCCCCTGCTCGGTGCTGCAGTGGAAATTCGAAGCGCTGGGGCACAACACCATCCGCGGCGCCGCGGGCGCCGCCATTCTCAATGCAGAAATCCTCGTCCGCGACGGCCGGATCTAGCGGCCGCGTCGTGACCGTCGGGCGCGACATTGTCTTCGTGCGCCACGGCGAGACCGACTGGAACCGCGAGCGCCGTGTGCAGGGCTCGCAGGGGCCAGCGCTGAGCGAAGCGGGGAAGGACCAGGCGAAGGGCTTGGCGCGTCTTCTCTGGGAGGTGCCGCTCGCGGCGGTCTACACCAGCGCGCTCCCTCGCGCCACCGAGACCGCGGCCTACGTCGCGGGTCCCCATTCCGTCAACATCCACGTCGATCCGCGGCTGAACGAGATCCACCACGGAGCATGGGAGGGGCTCTCCGAAGAGGAGCTGCCGGACCTCGGGCTCTACCGCCGGTGGCGGGAAGATCCCACCTGCTGCACCCTTCCCGGGGCCGAGCCGATCGAGGCGGTGCATCGCCGGGCGGTAGAGGCGATGCGCGAGATCGTGGCGCGCCACCCCGAGCAGGAGAAGGGGCTGATCGCGGTGGTGAGCCACCAGGTGGTGCTCGCGCTGC
>JANLXD010000410.1:0-5179 GCA_031364935.1 Candidatus Eiseniibacteriota bacterium | reverse complement strand
GCGCGCGGCGGGTGCAGGAAGCCATTTTGCGCCACATCCGGGCCCTGATCGGTCTGCCGGCCCAGGAGCTTCTGGACCGACGCCTGGAGAAGTACATGCGCATGGGTGTGTATCTGGAGGAGAGCGTGGCCCCTGCGGCCGCCTCTCGCGCCTGAGCCATGCCGCTCAGCGACGAGCTACTGGAGATCCTGGTCTGTCCCCAATGCCGCGGAGACCTTGTCTACGACCGTGCCGCCGAGCGGCTGATCTGCGACCGATGCCGGCTTCGCTTTCTGGTCGTGGACGACATCCCCGTGATGCTGATCGAGGAAGCCGAGCGGTTCGACCCCGCTTGATCCGCCGCCGCGCGCCGTTCCTCGCCGCGCTACTCGTCTCTTCCGCCGCGCTCGGGTCTGCCGCCGCGCTCGCGTCCGCGCTCCTCGCCTCCCCGGCCTCCGCCCAGGAGCCGCTCCCGCGCCCCGAAGCCGCCCCCCCGATCATCGTGGAAGAGGTATCGCCCACCGGCTATCGCGTGCGCGTTCTGATCGGCGAGGCGCAGGTCACGCGCGGGCGCGTGTTCGGATTCGACTTGGCGGAGATCGCGATCCCCGGCGGTTCGGTCGGGACCGCCTGGGGCGAGCCCGCGCTGCCCACGCGGGTCGTGCTCCTCCGCGTGCCGTGGGGCGCCGTGCCCGAGGTTCGGGGCGCGCGCCAGGGCTCTCGCTCGCTCGGGACGCTGGAGCCCACGCCGATTCCTCATCTCGTCGGCGAGGAATTCGTGCGACGCCGGTCGTCGCCTCGCGTGCTTGCCGCGGCGCTTTCGGGTCCCGCCTACCGCGCCCTCGCCGGCGCAGGAGAAACCCCCGCGGTGGCTCGCGCCGTGCCGATGGCGTCGGCCGGCGAGCGCGTGCTGGCCGTGACTCTCGCGCCGGTCACCTGGGATCCCGCGACCCGGGAAGGCCGAATCGCGGAGGAGATCGTGCTGGACGTTTCGTGGGACCGGCCCGAGGCGCCGCTGGCCCCTGCGACCGCCGCCGCGGAGCGCGCCCCGGTCTCAACGCGCGTCCCGGTGTCGACGCTCACCACCAGCGCTGCCGGACCGCGCTACGCGGCGCGCGCCCGAAGCGGATTCGCCGCGCCGCGCCGGCTGGGCGCCGCCGCCGCCGCGAGCCCGATGCGCGTCGATCCCACCCGCACCTGGGTGCGGCTCCTGGTGCCGCGCGGGGGACTCTATCGCGTCACGCCCGCCGACCTCGCTGCCGCGGGCGTGATTCCCACCGCCATCGACCCGGCCACCTTCCGGCTTTTCCGCGCCAACCCGGGCGATCTTCCCGAGAGCCTCGACGTGGACACGGGGCCCGATTCGCTCCGCGAGTGCGCCATCGAGGTGACGGGCAACGGGGACGGCGTCTTCGGGGGCGGTGACGTTCTCTACTTCTACGCGAGCGGGGAGACCGGCTTCGGTTACGACCTCCGCGCGGGGGGCGGGGCCGAATACGAAGAGACGCAGCGCACCGACTTACAGCCGCTCTGGCTCACGTGGGGTGCGGGACTTGGCCCCGGGTCGCCGCGGCGGATGGCGAGCCGCGACGCGTCCCCCGTCACCGGGGCGCCCCTCTACACGGCGGTCACGCACCGGGTGCACATCGAAGAGAATCAGACGGCGGCGTTCGACCTTTTCCAGCCGCCTCTCCGCTGGGAGCGCTGGTTCATGAGCCTCCTCCAATCCGTCCAGTCGACGACTCGCCGGCGGTTTCCGACCGCGCTCCCCGGTGCGCTCCCGGGCGGCGCCATGTCCCTACGCGTCCGGATGTGGGGATCGGGCGTCTCGATCGTCGGCCCATACGACCACGTGACCCGGATCTACTGGAACCGCGTCCTCGCCGACACCGCGGGGTGGGACTTTTCCTCGCCTCGGGATATCACGGTGTCGGGGCTCCGCACCAACGGTCCTCTCGACTCTCTGGACATCGAGATCCCCTACCTGGGGCGCCTCGACGTGCAGTATCTCGCCTGGTACGAGGCCGTCTATCCCCGCAGGCTGGCCGCGGTGAACGACACGCTCCAGTTCGCCGCTCCCGACTCGGTCGCGGCGGGACGCGTGCGCTACGCAATCAGCGGCATCACCGACACGACGGCCGCATGGCTCCTGGATCGCAGCGACCCGGAGTCGCCCGTGCGGCTGGCGCGGGGCGCGTGGTCCGGGGCAGTGTCCCCCTTCACGCTCACCGTCGAGGACAGCGCCGGGCCGGGCTATCGCCCGCGCTACTCGCTCGTCTCCACCGCGCGCGCCCCGATCCCGGCGCTCTCGGTCTACGCGCCGCCGTCGGGTCCCGGCGTGCTGGCCGATCTGCTCGATCCCGCGAACGCGGTGGACTATCTGATCGTCGCGCCCCCCGGCTTCCTGGCGGCGGCCGAGTCGCTCGCCGTGGAGCGCTCGGCGCGGCTTCCGGGCGTCGCGTCGCCGCGCGCTTCCATCGCGACGACCGACCGGATCTACGCACAGCTCGGGGGCGGGCGCCCGGATCCCGTCGCCATCCGGAATCTCCTTGTCCATGCGTCGCGCCACTGGTCGGCGAGCCCGCTCTATCTCTGTCTCCTGGGGGACGCGTCGGAGGACCCGAAGAACTACACGCGGTTCGCCACGCCGGACTGGGTGCCCACCTACGGCGAGTACTGGGACGCTTCCAGCCGGATCCAATTCATCTCCGACGACTTTTTCGCCTTTCTGGACGGCCCGGGTGACCAGCTCTTCGATCTCGCGCTCGGCCGCCTGCCGGCGCACGACGCGGCCGATGCGATGACTTTGGTTCGGGGCAAGCGCGCGACCTTCGACCGGACGGCGAACTTCGACTGGTGGCGGACGCGCGTGCTCCTCACCGCCGACGACGCCTGGAAATGGTCGGTCCCGGGACCCGGCCCGCCCCCGTTCTCGGAAGGGATGCGGGACCCGGTTGGCGTGGACCACGTCCAGCAGATGGAGCGGAAGGACGCCTTCCACATTCCATTCGCCGCCCGGCGCGAGAAGGTCTACCTGAACGACTATCCGTTCGCCGATTCCACCAAGACGTCCAAGCCGAAGGCTCGCGACGCGTTCATCGCGGCCGTGAACGCGGGCAACTGGATGGTCGACTTCATCGGACACGGGAACGAGGACTTCCTGGCGGACGAGCAGGTCTTCCGCTCCTCCGACCTGGCGCGGCTCACCAACGCGTCGCGCCCCTCCATCTTCGGATTCTTCTCGTGCACGGTCGGACGGTTCGACGAGAACGCGCGCGAGGGGCTGGCGGAGCTTCTCCTCCGCCATCCCGGCGGCGGCGCGGCGGTCTCCCTGGCCGCGAGCCGCGAGGTCTTCGGATACAACAGCACCATTCTGAACGACTCGTTCGTCGACAATCTCTTCCCGCTCGCGCTCCCCTCCGGCGCGCCCCGCCCCGACACGCTGCGCACGGCGGGCCTCGCCTGGGCCCTGGCGAAGAGCGCCCCGGCCAACCTGAACGACGTGGCCCGCAAGTACGCGTTCCTGGGCGAGCCCGCGGTGACGCCCCCGCTTCCGCGCGGGCGGGGCGAGTGGGAGAAGGGGTCCCTCGATTCCATCCCGCGAGGGGAAGTGCTCGTGATCCGGGGGCACGCCCTGAACGCGGACAACGTGACGCGCGACTCCACTTCCTCGGGCAACGTGCTGCTCGAAGTGCTGGGTCCTCCATCGCGTCGTATCCAGATCTCGACCTTGAACGGCGTCAACGTGCCGATTCCCTACTACCTGCCCGGTCCCGTGCTCTATCGCGGGGAGACCTCGCTCGACAACGGCGCCTTCACGCTGCGCTTCGTGGTCCCCACCGACGGCCGCGTGGTGGGGCGCGGCGCGCAGCTCCGGGCGCTTCTCTCGTCGGCGGGCGGAGAAGGAGTCGGGCTCGCTGCGGACTCGCTGATCATCGCCGCGGCCCTGTCGGCGCGCGTGGACCAGACGCCCCCTACCATCCGGCTGCGCCCGGCGGCGGGCGGCGACTCGAGCTTCGCCCCGGGCGCGGTCCTCACCTTCGAGATCGAGGACTCGAGCGGGGTCGACCTCACGCGTTTCGACAACGCGCACGGCATCTTCGTGATCGTGGACGACCGGGGGACCCCGATCGATCTGACCTCGAGCTTCCGCTACGAGCCGTCCAGCTTCACGCGCGGCACGGCCACGCTCACCCTGCCGCAGCTCTCCGGCGGAGCGCACCTCCTGGAAGTGCACGCGTCCGACACGTATCGGAACGTGGGGGTGGCCACGTTCATCATCGACGTCTCGGAAGGCGCGGGGCCGAATGCCGCGCTCACCATGACGGAGGTCTTCAACTACCCGAACCCCTTCCCGCGGGACACCTACCTCCACGCGAGGCTCAACCGGGCGGCGAGGCTACGGGTGCAGATCTTGACCGTCTCCGGCCGGCGCGTGCGCGACTTCACCGTGGAAGGGAAGTCTGGCGAGAACTACATCCCGTGGGACGGCCGCGATTCGGAGGGAGAAAAAGTCGGACTTGGGGTTTATCTGGTGAAACTTACCGCGGAGGCATCAGGAGGGAATCGGGTGACCGCGGTGGCTCGGGCTCTCCGTGCGGAGTAAGCCCAACTGGTGGAAGCGCTTGCACGCGACGAAGACCTGCGATACGATAGAGGTCACGTCGGGGGCGCTTTCGGCGTCCCTTCTTGCATCGTTTTAAGGAGGTCTTGGAATGAGCCGCATTCTCTCCGCCTGCCTGGTTCTGCTTCTCCTGGCGGGTGTCCCCACAATCGCCCGAGCCCAATCTGAAGCTGGTGGTATCTCGACTCTATTCGCCCCCGGGGCCCGCGCCGACGGTATGGGCCGCGCCTTCACCGCCGTCGCCAACGACGCCAACGCGATCTGGTGGAATCCGGGCGGACTCGCCTTCATCCGGGGTCACGATATCTCCCTGACCTACTCGCAGCTTGTCCCCGGCCTCGCCGACGACGTCAGCTGGTCTTACCCGGCGTACGCGCAGCACGTCGAGGGGTGGGGCGGGCTGGCCGCCAGCGTCGCCTACCTCAGCTATGGGAAGAGCGAAGCGACCAATGAAAACGGCGACGTGACGGGCACGTTCACGTCCTATGAAGTGGTCCCGGGTATCGGCTATGGCACCGAGCTGGCCGACAACCTGGGCTTTGGCGTCGCGCTGAAGCTGATCCGCGTGGACCTGGC
>JANLXD010000449.1:0-3383 GCA_031364935.1 Candidatus Eiseniibacteriota bacterium | reverse complement strand
GACTGCCTTCGTGCCGGCCTACGTCGAGATGCTCTCGCGCGGCGGCTCGGCGCCGCCCGAAGAGCTGGGGCGGATCGTGGGCGTGGATCTCGCGGATCTCAAGTTCTGGGAGGGCGGGCTGGGGCTGATCGAGGAGCAGCTCGTTGCCACCGAGAAGGCGGCTAAGGACGCGGGACGGCTCCGCTGACGCGCGCCGCGAAGCGCGCCATCCGCGTCAGACCCTCCTTCAGCTCCTCGTCCGAAACGCAGAACGCGATGCGCACGCGGTGCCGCGCCTTGGGATTGGCGGGGTAGGCAGGCGCGCCGCCCTCCACCGGCGTCGCGCGCGGGAGACCGTCGGCGGAGAACTCGGGCTGCATCGCGAAGCCCACGCCCGGAGCCACCGCGACGCGCTCCTCCCGGAGCAGCGCCTCCGCGAACTCGTCCCCCGTGAGCCCGGTCGAGGAGACGTCCGCCATGATGTAGAAGGCGCCGTCGGGCTCGTAGTCGGCGAGCCCCGCGGGTCGAAGAATCGACAGCGCGAGATCGCGCCGCCGCCGGTACGCCTCGCGCATCGCGTCCACGCCGGAGCGCTCCTCGCCGCGCGCGGCGGGCAAAGCGCCCCACTGGATCGGAGTTCCCGAGCTCGCGACCAGAGGCTCCTGGCACTTACGCAAGATGGTCGCGGTGTCGAGAGTGGGCGCGGCGATGTAGCCCAGTCGAAGCCCGGTCATGGCGAACGATTTGGAGAACGTGAACAGGGAGAAGACGCGGCGCTCGGCCTCGGGGAGGTCCCGCTCGAAGGAAGCGGCCGAGACATGCCTCCCGCGATAGACGAAATCCTCGTAGGCCTCGTCGCTCAGGACCCAGAGATCTCGCTCGCGGGCGATCTCCCAGAACGCGCGGATCGTGGCTTCGGGGAAGACGGCTCCGGTGGGATTGCTCGGGCTGTTGATGAGAATGCCGCGTGTGCGCGGCGTGACTAGCTTCCGCACCGCGGCCAGGTCCGGCTGGTAGCCGGCTCCCAGCGGATAGAAGACCGGGATCCCCCCGAGGAGCATCACCTCCTGGACGTAGTTGGGCCAGTAGACCTCAGGCACCAGGATCTCTTCCCCCACGCCGAAGATCACCTCCAGTGTCGCGAAGAGCGCCTGCGTCGAGCCGGGGGTGATCACCACGTGCTCGGTCGTGGCCGCGATGCCGTTCCGCTCGCGGACCTTCTCGGCCAGCGCGACACGCAGCTCGTGGACACCCGCGGTCGAAGAGTAGTGGGTCTTCCCCGCGCGGAGCGCGGCGGAGGTCGCCTCGATCACGCTCTCGGGCGGCCGAAAATCGGGATCGCCCACGTGGAGGCGGAAGACGGGACCTCCTCCGGCGCGCTCCAACTCGTCCGCCATCCGGAACATGGTTCGGATGGGCGAGAAGGGGATCAGGCTGGTGCGGCGCGACGGCTGGGGCATTCGCTCTCCTCGGGACCGGTGACGGGCGCGGGCACTATATCAGAGCGGGGAACCGCCCGCCCTTGCGGGGGGTACCCTCGTTTGCTACGCTCGCGGCACACGCATTTCAGACGATCGAGCCGCGCTACCCGAAGCTCAGAGCCATCACGCTGTAGTGGGTGAACTTAGGGGCGCTCATGGAGCCAACTGCATGAGCCACATCCAGCGCTTTTTCACGTCGGGGGCGATCGCGATCGCGGCCGCCGCCACGATGGGGGCATCCCCGCCCGCGGCCAAGGAACCCGCCGCGACGGGCCACGAGGGTCACGAGCACCACGGTTCCACGACCGCGACGCCCGCCCAGAATCCGAAGGGCGCTCCGCAGAAGGGGCTGGTCACGACGATCGTGGGGGAAGTCATGGATCCTGCCTGCTTCCTCGAGGCCGGGGTCAAGTCGATCGGCCCGGGCCACTTCCAGTGCGCGGTGGACTGCGCGCGCTCCGGCCAGACTCTCGCGATCTACGACCGCGTGAACGACCGCATCTACTTCATCGCGGGGGAGCTGCCGGGGAAGAATCCGAACGACCCGGTGATGCGCTACATCCACAAGAAGGTGGATGTCGCCGGTACGGTGTATCAGCGCGCCGGAGCGTACGGCATCGTGATCCGGAACGTGAAGCTGCACCAGGACGGGGCCGCTTCTCCCGCCGCGGCGCCAAAGGATGGCGTGAAGTAGCTTCCGGAAGGGCCTCGGAGGAGACGGCGACCGCGTGAACTCGATCGTCCTGCCGCTCACCGCCATCGTCGTCTTCGCGTTCGCCTATCGGTATTACGGAGCGTTCATCGCGCACAAAGTCGCGCGGGTCGATCCCTTGCGGCCCACGCCCGCGGTCACCATGGCCGACGGGCGCGACTTCGTCCCCACCAACAAGTACGTCCTCTTCGGCCACCACTTCGCCGCCATCTCCGCGTCGGGCCCGCTCATCGGACCGGTGCTGGCGGCGCAGTTTGGCTATCTCCCCGGCGCGCTCTGGATCCTGATCGGCGCCGCACTGGGTGGCGCGGTGCACGACTTCATCATCCTCTTCGCCTCGGTCCGCCATCGCGCCTCCTCGCTCTCGGAGATCGCGCGGCGGGAGATCGGCCCCGTGGCGCACGGCGCGGCCACGGCCGCGATCCTCTTCATCACGATCCTTCTCCTCGCGGGACTCGGCATCGTGGTGGTGAACGCCCTCGCGCAGTCGCCTTGGGGAACCTTCACCGTGGCGATGACGATTCCGGCCGCGCTCCTCTTCGGCCTCTACATGTACCGGATCCGGCCCGGGCGCGTGGTGGAGGGGAGCCTGATCGGCGTGGCCCTGATCTTGGTGGCCGTGCTGGCCGGACCCTGGCTGGTCGCGTCGCCCTACGCGAAGTGGTTCACGCTCTCGCCGAAGACGCTGGGGATGATCCTCCCGCTCTACGGCTTCATCGCGGCGACGCTTCCGGTGTGGCTACTCCTCTGTCCGCGCGACTATCTGTCCACCTACATGAAGATCGGGACCATCGTCCTCCTCGTGGTGGGCGTGGCGATCGTCCACCCGAAGCTCCAGATGCCCGCCATCACTCCGTTCATCAACGGCACCGGACCCGTGCTCCCGGGCATGAAGGTCTTTCCGTTCTGCTTCATCGTCATCGCGTGCGGCGCGATCAGCGGCTTTCACGCGCTGATCGGCTCGGGCACGACGCCGCGCATGATCCCCAACGAGGGGAGCATCCGCTTCATCGGATACGGCGCGATGCTCACCGAGGGCGTGGTCGCCATCATGGCGCTGGTCGCGGCCACCACGCTCGTGCCGAACGACTACTACCTCATCAACGGCGTGCCGAAGGCGGTGGCGGCCCTGGGCATCCAGCCGGTGCAGCTCCACGAGCTGACGCGCCTGGTCGGCGAGGAGAATCTCCAGGGGCGGACGGGAGGCGCGG
>JANLXD010000378.1:0-5515 GCA_031364935.1 Candidatus Eiseniibacteriota bacterium | reverse complement strand
CCAGCCCGGTGCCCAGTATTTGCGCCGTGAACGTGACGGTGCCTTCCAGCGTGCGGAGCGAGGTATCCGCGGGAGCGAAGCGCGCGAGATCGAGGGCATCGGCGCGAACGTCGAGATTCAAGGAAGCGTTTTTGGCCCAGGACTCGTCTCGCCTGCCCAGGGCCTGGAGCCAGGTCTGGAGCGGAACGGGCGCATGGATCGTCCCGGTGACGCTCAGTCGCCCGCTCCCCGCCGCATAGCGGGCCTTGTCGATCCGGAGCGTCCCCGGCTGGTAGTCGAGCACGATCGCCAGGCTGTCGCCGGCGACGCCCGCCCAGGTCGGACGGAGCACCTCGACGTCCAGCGCGACGTTCGGGTCCGACATGGGTCCGGCGACCCGGAACCGCCCCTGCATCTCGCCGCGCAGCGAATCGCGAGACGCCGCGGCGCCCTGGATCCGCGCGGCTTCCAGTCCGCGAAGCGTCCCGTCAGCCACGATGCGGCTCCCCTTCACGTCCCAATCGAACGCGAGATCCAGCCGTCCCGGCCGGGTGTCGAGCGGCACCGATGCGCTCCGCACGTGGCCGTCTCCGATCATCACGCGAACCGGAGCCAGGTTCCGGAAGCGGAGGCCCCCCGCGCTCAGCGAGAGCGAATCGAGCACGGCGACCGACTCCTTCTTCCCGGGTGTGATCGTGCCGCGGAAGGAGAGCGTCGAGTCTCCCGACGATTGGACGTAGCGCTCGATGACGATCGTCTTCCCCACCGAGACCTCGGCCACGGCGTTTCCAAGGGGGCGTCCCCCGGCCGTGATTTGTCGGGCCCAGAGCACCCCATGCGCCGTGCCTCCGGATCCGAGCCGGCCGGCCGCGGTCGCCAGCAAGGAGTCGTAGGCGACGCCTCCCGAAAGCCGTCCCTGCCACAGGGTCGCTCGCGCGGCGAAGTCGGGCGAGCGGAGCGGTCCGCTGAGATCCGCCGTGATCCGGCCCCGGCCCGACTCGGCGCCCACTGGTTCCATGAGCGCATTCATCTGCCGCAGGTCGTCGATCGTGCCGACCAGATGCGCGTCCAGCGTCTGATTGGGAGCGATTCGACCTCTCCCCACGAGACGGCCGCCGGGCACGTCCACCCAGCCGCTGTCGAGCACCGCGGATCCGTCCGCGCCGCTCACGAACTGGAGCGATCCGCGTCGCACGTCCATTCGCCCGAAACGGCTCTGATCCAGGTCGACCAGGGCCACCACCGTATTCCGCGGCTTGGTCGGACGCACGACCACCCGGGCTGTGCCGGCGAGGGCGCCGCGCGGCATTCCGTCGGGAGACTTCCACCAGGGAATCGCCGCCGGGTCGAGCCCGTGGAACGTGAGGGCGGCCTGGGTGAGCCCGCCGATGTGGACGATACCGCCGCCCGTGGCCTCGGCTCCCCGCACTCGGATCCGAAGACCCGAGAAGGTGACGTCGCGGGGCGCGAGAGCGGCGGTCACCGCGAGCGTATCGAGCGTCTCGCCGTTGAAGGTTCCCGTGAGGCACGCGGTCGCGCGGCCGTCGGTCGGAATGCCCGTGAACGAGACCTCACCGCGCAGGACACCGTCCGAGCGGTCGGCTCCCGCGAGGCGGGACACGTCGCCGACGCGGAGCGGCGCCAGGGTGAAAAGGCCATTGGCCACCCGTCCTTTCTGGAGGTCCCACTCGAGGTGGGCGCGGACGCGGGAGTCGCCATAGGCCAGATCCAGCGGATCGATCCGGAGCGACGGGCCCACGACTGTCATCGCGCCCTTGGCGCGCAGGCGGCCGCGCGAGCGCGACGCCGGGTCCGGGAGCCCCGAAAGCTCGTCGAGCGCGAGCGAGGACTGGCCCGGCGCGAGGGTCAGGATCCCCCGCCCCTGGACCTGGACGAAGCGCACGCGGTGGCGCTCGATGGAGAACGATCCGTTCCGAGCGGCGATGGAGACGCGGGTGGTCGGACCGGCGCTACGCCGCGCCGGGTGAGACGCGAATCGTGGAAAGACGAGCCGCCCCGACTTGTCGTAGACCAAATGCACCGTGGGCGAGTCGATCACCGCCGTGAAGCTTCGATTCGGGGCGAAGAGCACGCCGAACAGGTCGTAGTCGATCGTCACCCGCTGCGCCGTCGCCCAGGTCACCTCGCCTTCCGGAGTGTTTACGACCAGTCGCGGATGGTCGAGAATGGCCCCGCGGAAGAGAGTGCCGGAAACCCTCCCGATCTCGAGCCGGGTCGAATCGGTGCCGACCGATCGGTTCAGGAGCACGACGAGCTGCCGCGAGAGCCTGGTGTTCCCGCCGGAGAGAAGCGAGGTGAGCACGCCGACGGCCGCGGAGATGATGAGAATCGCGAGCACCAAGGTGATCACCGCCGCCCGCGCGGCGTGGAATCCCCAGCTCCGGCGGCGGCGGGTCGCCGGCGGCTGATTCGGTGGAGATGGCGTCAGCGGCTCAGTCATTAGAAGGCCTGTCCTACGCTGAAGTGGACTCGGCCGTGGAGGCCGGACGTGGGGTCGCGCTGGTCGGATCGGGCCAGGCGGAGCTTACGGCCGTAGTCGAGCCGGATCGGCCCGATCGGCGTATCGAATCGGATCCCCAGACCTACGGTATACCTCATATCGTTATACCCCGCACGGTCCGCGAAGCTCAGGATATTCCTCGGATGTATATCGGCCGGGCGCTCCCAAACGTTGCCCCCGTCGAAGAAGGCCTCCATGCCGAAGGGCCCGAGAAGCCGCCGCCTCAGCTCGGCATTCACGAGGAGAAGGGCCCGACCGCCTATCCGGAGCGGGGGGAGAACGTCCGACTGGAATCGCGTCCCCAGCTCGTTCTCTCCATACCCCCGAATGCTGCTGGCGCCTCCCACGTAGAATCGCTCCTCGGGAGGAACCAGGTTGATGGCGCTCCCGCTGCTTCCGGGCACCGACCGTTCTCCCGCTTGTGGATTGATCAGTCCCGCGCGAAACCGAAACGCCGCGGTCGTGACGCGGTCCACCGGCAGGAACGCCGTCACCGTGCCGACGTGCTTCAGGAATTGGGCTGTCCCGCTCAACGCTCCGCCGTTGTAGGAGCTGACCCCGACGATGTCCGAGCCGCGGCGCGGGTCGAAGGGATTGTCCCGGGTATCCCGCTCGAGGCTGCCGACGAGTCGGTTGATCGTGTAGCTCTCGCCGCTCGTTGAGAAGAGACCTGTCGTGTCCGAGACGACGTTCCGGTGCTCGAACGAAAGGCGGCTGTGCGTGAACGGCGAGAAATCGAAGGCCAGAGCGCCCGATCCCCCGTAGGCGCGATAGGGCCGGAACTCATTCTCTCCGCTGACCGTCGGGAGGATGTGCTCGGCGTAGACGCCCGCCGTGGCCGCCACGCGGACACCGAAGTTCCACGGGCGCGTGAGGGCCACGTCGATCCGGCTGTCGCCCAGATGCATCGCTTTCGGATGAAGCTCCAGATAGGGGAACGAGCGATCCAGATTTGCCGCCCGCCGCACCCGCACACCCAGGAGCCCCGTCGCCACGATACGCACGCCATCCCGCCAGAGGTTCCGCTGCCCTACCTGGCTGGTGAGCCGCAGCTGGTCCACCGTTCCGTAGCCCACGCCCAGGTCGATCCAACCCATCTTCCGCTCGCGGACGTCGACCAGGAGATCGGCCGCGCTCCGGGCGCTGTCGATCCCGCTTCGGTCGAAGCGCACGTCGGAGTAGAAGCCGGTGTCATAGATGCGCTGCTGGCTCCGGAGGAGCTTCGAGCGGCGCATCAGCTCGCCGTGCTTGATCGTGACTTCCCGCGAGACGAATTTTGGCTTGGTCGAAGCGGTGCCGTCCACGCGAACGGTGTCGAGCACCACCGCCGGGCCGGGCTCGATCCGATAGACGATCCGGACGCGCGTGTCCTCCACCTCGAGCGAATCGCGCACGACGGCGGCCACGTAGCCTTGCTCCGCGTATTCGTTGTGGACGGCTTCGCGGCTCAAGTCCTGCTTCGGGATGTCGAGCGGATCCCCCTCGCGGAGCTCGAGCACCCGCCGGAGCCGGCTCTCGGGAATGGGGCCCGTTCCATGGAAGCGCACCGCTTCGACGCGCGCGCGCGGCAGCTCGGTCATGTAGAAGTGGACCTCCGCCTCGTCCCCCTTCTCGTTGTATCGAATCGGCACGCTGTCGACGCGCGCCGAGAGAAAGCCGTGGCGCCGGTAATAGTCTTGGAGGGTCAGACGGTCGAAGCGGATGTAGTCCAGCCGGAGCGGCCGCTTTCGGTAGAACGGGAATCCGCCGCGGGCGTGAGTGCGGAGGAGTTTCTTCAGCGTTCCGCCGCCGAACGCCGCGTTTCCATGGATCTCGACCCTCCGAACGCTGCGCTCGAGGTCGAGGTCGCCCTGCGCCCGAGCGGCGCCGGGAGCGGCCAGCGCGAGAAGCCCCGCGAGAACGGCAATCCGGAGCGCGGATGCCGAACGCACGTCGCGCTTCAACGGGGCGGGATCAGGGCGCCGCGGGCCGGCCCATGCTGTCCTCCGACGCCGGGGCCGTGAGCCGCTTCGAGATGTCGGCCTCCGCGCGTTGGCGCTGGGAGACCCGGTTCAGGTCGTTGTAGAAGGAGAAGACCACCAGTCCCACCAGCACGACGAGGCCGATGCGCTGGAAGAAGAGCTGCGTCTTCAGCGACAGAGGCCGCCTGCGGATCCCCTCGATCAACGCAAAGAAGACGTGCCCGCCGTCGAGAATGGGGATGGGAAGGAGGTTCATCGCCATCAGCGCGAGGCTGATGAAGGCCATGAGGAAGATGAGCTGATCGATCCCGCCGCTCGCCTGCTGGCTCGCGACCTGGGCGATGGCGATCGGGCCGGCGATGGTGTTGTGGAGCTTGACCGGGTTGGTGACGAAGCTCCAGAGGCCCGCGTAGATGAGGCGCACCGACTCGAATGTCTGGATCACGGCGAGCTTCGCCGCGGTCAGCGGCGGGAAGGAGCGGCGGAACACGCTCTGCTCGACGGGGGTGATGCCGATCTTCCCTTCCGGCGTCGTGTGCACGGTGACGCGGAAGACCTGCTTCCCCCGCTTCAGCGTCAGCGCGACCTTCTGGTCCGGCCGGCCCGTGACCTGAGTCTGGAGGTCGTTCCAGTTCTTCACCGGGATGCCTTCGACGGCGAGGATCCGATCTCCGTCCCGAATGCCGGCCGCGTAGGCGGGATTCCCGATCAAAACGCGGCCGACCACCGGGCTCAGATCCCACTGGATCCCCTCGGCGATCGCGGTGGCCTCCTCGCGCGGCACCTGCATGTTGACGACGCGGCCGCCCCGGATCACCCGGACCGGGATCTTGTCCGACTGCGGCTTGGGAATGGTGGGCGGCTCCATCGCCTCGGCCAGCTGCCCCACCGTGTGGACCGGCACGCCGTTCCACGCCGCGATGGAATCTCCCGGCGAGAGGCCGATCCGCTCCGCGGCCGACTGCGGTTTCACGCCGGCGATCCGCGACGGGTAGTCGGGCACCGTGAATCCGAGGGTGTAGAGGAAGAAAAAGAGGATCACCGCGAACACCAG
>JANLXD010000340.1:0-2311 GCA_031364935.1 Candidatus Eiseniibacteriota bacterium | reverse complement strand
CCAGCAGGAGCACGCGCGCGCCTTCCTGACGGGCCTTCTCTAGGATCTCGGCGCGGGGCTCGGGGGAGCGGACGCCCAGGACCAGCGTTCCGCCCGGCTTCACGATGCCGGCCTTCTCGGCGGCGATCCGGCGCAGCGTCTTGCCCAGGATTTCGGTGTGGTCGCTCGAAATCGTGGTGATGACCGACGCGCGCGGGACGAGGATGTTGGTCGCGTCCAGGCGGCCGCCGAGTCCGACCTCGACCACCACCATGTCCAAGGACTTCACCGCGAAGTGGTCGAAGGCGAGCGCGGTCACCGCTTCGAAGAACGAGGGCCGCTCCTCTTCGAACCGGGGCCACCAGCGCTCCAGCAGCACTTCCAGCTCGTCGTCTCCGATCTCGGCCCCGTCCACGCGGATCCGCTCGTGGAATCGCACCAGGTGCGGCGACGTGTAGAGGCCCACCCGGAGCCCCGCGGCCCGGAGAATCGAGGCCAGATGCGCGGCCGTCGATCCTTTGCCGTTGGTTCCGGCGATCAGGACCGAGGGGAACGCGCGATCGGGCCGGCCCCCAAGCTCCATCAGGCGCTCGATCCCCTCCAGGCCCAGCCGCATGCCGGTCCGCTCGAAGTGATAGAGATCGTCCAGGCGCCGCGTGAGCGGAGCGCCCGCGGTTTGGGTCATTCCTGGGTGGCGGTCTCGGTCGGAGTCGGCTGGGGAGGGGGGATGGGATTGGTCGACGGCGGATACGCCGTCGACCCGTTGTCGCTGGGCTTCAGTCCGACGGGCTCCTGCGTGGTCAAGGGCTGCGGCGTGGGCGCCGTGGAGGCGACCGACGCGGCGCGGAAGCGCTCGAGCGACTCGCCGGCGCGCCGGCGCGGCTTCTGCGGCAGCACCGACGTGGCAGCGAAGTACTTGAGGAGCCAGGCCAGAGTCTTCTTCATCTCGAGGCGGTGCACGATCTGGTCGATCATCCCCTTCTTCAAGAGGAACTCCGACCGCTGGAATCCTTCCGGCAATTCCTGGTTGATCGTCTGCTTGATGACCCGCGGCCCCGCGAATCCGATCAGCGCCTTGGGCTCGGCCAGGATCACGTCCCCGACCGAGGCGAACGAGGCGGTCACGCCGCCGGTCGTGGGGTGGGTCATGATGGAGATGTAGGGGACGCGCGCGTCGGAGAGGCGCGCCAGGAGCGCGTTGGTCTTGGCCATCTGCATGAGGGAGAGGATTCCCTCGAACATCCGCGCGCCGCCCGAGGCCGACAGGATGATCAGCGGCTTCCGGGTCTCGATCGCGAGCAGGATGCTCCGTGCGATCCGCTCTCCCGCGGCCGAGGCGAGGCTCCCGCCCAAAAACGAGAAGTCCATGATCGCGGCGACGCACGGCGTCTGCTCGATGGTCCCCTCGCCGCACAGGACCGCCTCCGTAAGCCCCGTCTCCTCGCGCGCCTTCTTCAGGCGCTCGGTGTATTTCCGCGAATCCTTGAAGCGGAGCGGATCGGTGGAGACGATTTCGGAGAAGTGCTCCTGGAAGGAGTCTTCATCGAGGAGGATCTTCACGTAGGAGCGGGCGGAAATACGGAAGTGGTAGCCGCACTTGCCGCAGGTCCAGAGGTTCCGCTCGAGCTCCTTGTGATACAGGATCTCGCCGCATTCCTCGCACTTGACCCAGAGCCCGTCCGGCAGGTCGCGGCGGCGCTGCTGCGCCTTGAGCCCTTCCTTGGCCTTGCGAAGCCATGTCATGCGCCCGGTCCCTCCCGGAGCCGTAGAAGCATCACAATAGCATCCTCGACCGGGTTGCGATAATAGTTCTTTCGGATCGCCACATCGATGAAGTGGTTCTTATAATAGAACTTACGGGCATTTTCGTTCGATTCCCGGACCTCCAGAGTGACCCGCACCGCGCCCATGTTGCGCGCCTCCTGGATCACGTCGTCGAGCAGCATCTGACCCACGCCCGACCGACGTTCCGCGGGTTCCACGGCCAGGTTTCCGACGTGCGCTTCGTCCTCGACCAGAACCGCGCAGAGGTACCCGATCAGCGCCCCGTCCCGCTCGGTATAGCGCGCATACGTTCCCCCACCCACTTCCAGCTCGGAGCGGAACATCTCGCGCGACCAGGGATCGGTAAAGGAAACCCGCTCGATGACGAGCACCTCATCGACGCGCGCCATGGTGAGTGTGCGGATCCGGATCGGATCCCCGCGCCGGGCCAGCGCCGTCATGGCGCGCCTCCCACCAAAGCTCCCACGAGCGACGTCATCGCGCCGCCGGCTTCCGCGCGTTGGGCGCGCGACCATAGACCGGCGCCGCCGCGCGGGGATCGGCGATC
>JANLXD010000336.1:0-2999 GCA_031364935.1 Candidatus Eiseniibacteriota bacterium | reverse complement strand
CGGGTCGGGGACGAATGAGCGATTTTCTGAACAACATCGTCCGCGACCGCCTCGAGCGCGTGCGGCAGGACGCGGACTCGGGAGCGGCCACGCCGTCCCTCCGCGGCGACGCCGAAGCGCGGCGCGGCGATCGGCGCCCGTTCGAGGCGGCGCTCCGCCGCGAGCCGGGCGCTCCCCTCCGCGTGATCGCGGAGGTGAAGCAGGCCTCTCCCTCGGCGGGAACGCTCCAGACCTTCTACGACCCGGTCGCCATCGCGCAGGAATACGCGAAGTGCGGCGCCGCCGCGATCTCGGTGCTGACCGAGCCGACGTATTTCCTCGGCTCCATCGAGCACCTCGGCCGCGTGCGCGACGCGGTGTCCTTGCCGGCCCTGCTCAAAGACTTCGTCGTGCACGAGCGGCAGATCTTCGAGGCAGGCGCGCGGGGCGCGGACGCGGTGCTCCTCGTGGTGGCGGCGCTCGACCGGCGTCAGCTCCGGGATTTCGCCGCGCTCATCGTGGACCTCGGGATGACGCCGCTGGTCGAGATCCACGAGGCGCGCGAGATCGAGGACGCGGTTTCCGTGCCCGGCGCGCTGGGCGTGAACAACCGCGATCTCCGGACCCTCGAGATGCGTCCGGGGCACGCGGAGTCGCTCCTCCCGCTCCTTCCCACGGACCGGGTCCGTGTCGCCGAGAGCGGCTACCGCGACCGGGACGCCATCCTCGGGCTCGAGCGGACCGGCGCGGACGCGGTTCTCGTCGGGGAGACCCTTCTCCGCGCGGGCTCGGTGGCCGCCGGATATGGCGCGCTCTTCGGAGAAGACGCGGGCAGGAAGAAAGAAAAGCGCGAGCGCGGGAGGGTCAGTTGAGGACGCGCGTCAAGGTCTGCGGGATCACCAATGCCGACGACGCGCGCGCGGCGCTGGACGCGGGGGCCGATTACATCGGCCTGGTCCTCACCGAATCGCCGCGGCGCGTGACACTCGAGCAGGCGCGCGCGATCCGGGCGTCGCTCCCGGCCGAGGCGGGCGTCGTCGGCGTCTTCGCCGCCGAGCCGGCCGAGGAGGTCGCCCCGCTCGCGCGCTCCCTGTCTCTCGCGGCCGTGCAGGTCGCCGGCTGGCTCGAGCGCGAGGAGCCTTTCCCGTTCGACGTCTGGCACGTCCTGCGTGGCACCGCGCTCCCCGAACCCTCCACGCTCCCGATGGTCCCGCTTCGCACGTATCACCTCGACGCCTACGACCCGGTTCTCGCGGGAGGCACGGGACGCCTGGCCGACTGGGGATGGGCCCGGACTGCGGTTCAGGTGGGGCGGCGGGTCATCGTCGCCGGCGGCTTGACGCCCGATAACGTGGCGCCACTTGTCCTCGACGTCCGGCCGTTCGGCGTGGACGCCTCGAGCGGGCTCGAATCCTCAGTGGGGAGGAAGAGCGCCACGAAGGTGCGCGCCTTCATCGAGCGGGTCCGCGCGGCCGACGTGGCGCGGCCCAAGCGGTCGTGACCGCGCCCGCGACGAAAGGCGCCACGGACGCGGGGGAAGCCGGCCGGTTCGGAGAGTACGGCGGCCGCTACGTCCCCGAGATCCTGATCGGGGCCGTGCTCGAGCTGGCCGACGCATACGAATCCGTTCGCCGCGATCCCGAATTCCTCGCTCGACTCGAGAGCGAGCTGCGCGATTTCGCCGGACGCCCCACGCCTCTCGCCTTGGCCCCGAGATTCGCCGCCCGAGCGGGGCTCAAGCGCGTCTACCTGAAGCGCGAGGACCTGCTCCACACCGGCGCCCACAAGATCAACAACGCGATCGGCCAGGCGCTTCTTGCCCGGCGCATGGGCAAGACGCGCGTGGTCGCGGAGACCGGGGCGGGGCAGCACGGCGTCGCCACGGCCACGGCCGCTGCGCGGTACGGGCTCGAGTGCACGGTCTACATGGGCGAGGTGGACATGGAGCGCCAGCGCCCCAACGTGGAGCGGATGCGCCTCCTGGGCGCGGATGTGGCTTCGGTGGCCTCCGGGTCGCGCACGCTCAAGGACGCTATCAACGAGGCCATGCGCGACTGGTCCGCGTCGGTGCGCACCACGCACTATCTCCTTGGGTCGGTGCTGGGGCCGCACCCCTACCCGACCATGGTGCGCGACTTCCAGTCGGTCATCGGCCGCGAGGCGCGCGAGCAGATCATGGCGCTGGAGGGGCGCCTGCCCGACCTCCTCGTCGCGTGTGTGGGCGGCGGCAGCAATTCCATCGGCCTGTTCCACGCGTTCCTCTCCGACCCAGACGTCCGCATGGTGGGCGTGGAGGCGGGCGGGGAGGGGATCGCGACCGGGCGACATGCGGCGCGCTTCGCCGATCCGGCGCCGGGCGTCCTTCACGGCACGAAGACCCTCGTGCTTCAGGATTCCGCGGGGCAGATCCGCGAGACCCACTCCATCTCCGCGGGACTCGACTATCCGGCGATCGGTCCGGAGCACGCCATGCTCGGCGCCACCGGACGCGTGAACTATACGTCGGTGACCGACCAGGAGGCGCTGGACGCATTCGAGGCGCTCGCGACCGAGGAGGGAATTCTTCCCGCGCTCGAGTCGAGCCACGCCCTCGCCCACGTGCTCCGCGAGGGGGCCCTTCGCTCTCTCGGAGAGGATCCGATCGTGATCGTAAATCTCTCCGGACGTGGAGATAAGGACCTGGCGGTCGTCGAAAAGGCGCGAAAGAGCCCTCCGCAAGGACTTCCAGCTTGACCCGAAGCCGCTGTTTTGCTATAATTTGCGCCGTACTGCCAGACCGGTTTTCTCAGGACAGCTTGCTCGGCATCGGCGGGTCGTAGAGAACCCCCCCCTCGGCCGCTAACCCGGCCACCCCTCGGCGTTTCCGACGGGTCGAGACAGCAGGGTCCGAGTGTTCGCGCCGCCCATCCTCTGGACGGCTCGGACCGCGCACGACGTGGCGTGCGATCGGCCCCTACGGGAACTTCACACTGCCGTGCTCCGCCAACGGGCTGGACTCGTGTCCGAAGACGACGCACCCC
>JANLXD010000302.1:0-2136 GCA_031364935.1 Candidatus Eiseniibacteriota bacterium | reverse complement strand
GGGGTGGTGAGCTTCGACGTCAACCTGACCACCCCCGCGTGCCCTGTCAAGGACCGGCTCCGCGAGCAGTCGCGCCAGGCCGTGCTCGCGGTCCCCGGCGTCACCGACGCGCGCGTGAACATGACCGCCGAGGTGCGCCGCCCGCAGACGCCCAGCACCGCGGCCCTCCAGAACGTGAAGAACATCGTCGCGGTCGGAAGCGGGAAGGGAGGCGTGGGCAAATCCACGATGGCGGCGAACATCGCGGCCTCGCTCGCGCGGAGCGGCGCGCGCGTGGGGCTTCTCGACGCGGACATCTACGGGCCCTCCATCCCCATGATGATGCGCTCGGCGCGTCCCGCCGAGCCCCGGCCCGATAACACGATCGAGCCGGGAGAGGCGCACGGGGTGAAGGTGATGTCGATGGGCTACTTCACGCCGGGCGACCAGCCCCTCATCTGGCGCGGGCCGATGGCCCACAAGGCGCTGCAGCAGGGCCTTCTCAGCGTGAACTGGGGGGAGCTGGACTACCTGATCGTGGACCTCCCGCCCGGGACCGGTGACGTGCACCTCACGCTGGTGCAGACCGTGCCCGTGACGGGCGGCGTGATCGTCTCCACCCCGCAGGACGTCGGCCTGCAGATCTCCATGAAGACGCTCCGCATGCTCCAGCAGACCAAGGTGCCGATCCTGGGCATCGTGGAGAACATGTCGACCTACGTCTGCCCCCACTGCGGCGAACGCGACGACCTGTTCGGGCACGGCGGCGCCGAAGAGGCCGCCAAGTCCCTCGACGTCCCATTCCTGGGTGCGGTGCCTCTGGACCCCGCCATCCGCCGCGCCTCCGACGAGGGGACTCCGGTCGTCATCGCGGAGCCCGAGTCCAGCTCGGGAAAGGCGATGGCCGCGGTGGCCGGCGCGCTCGCGCAACAGGTGAGCATCCGCGCGTTCCGACATCTGAGCCTCTCGATCGTGGAGGAGTGAGCCCCGTGCCGGCGCTTCAACCCGAGCAGACCACTCCCGTTGAGCTGCGAAAGAAGGGGGGCGAGCGCTTCACGATCCGCTGGGCCGACGACCACGAGTCGTCCTACGCCGCGCGCACGCTTCGCGGACGCTGCCCCTGCGCCCAGTGTGTGAGCGAGACCACGGGGCAGCGGCTCGTCTTCGAGGAGCACGTGAACCCGGACGTCGCGATCCTGGCCGCGCGCACCGTCGGGCACTACGCGATCCACATCGAGTGGAGCGACGGGCACACCACGGGGATCTACTCCTTCGACTACCTCCGCCGCATCTGCCCGTGCGCCGTCTGCGCGGGCCGGGCGGCCTAGAAGCGCCCCCCCATCCGCTTCCTCGGGGGCCGGCTCGGCACTTTCCAGAAAATGGAAGAGTGGAAGCGGACCCTCTTCGCGCTCTGGACGGCCCAGTTCTTCACCATGCTGGGCATGAGCATGTTCCTCCCGTTCCTCCCGCTCTACCTCCGTAGCCTCGGCGTGACCGACCCGGGACACCTCCACCGGGTGAGCGGGCTTCTGTTCGCGGCGCCCTTCTTCGCGGCCACGGTGGCGACGCCGGTCTGGGGCTTCATGGGAGATCGCCACGGGCGGAAGCTGATGGTGGTCCGCGCGAGCCTGGGTCTCTCCGTGGCGACGCTCCTCATGGGGTTTGCCCGCACCGTGCCGCAGCTCTTCGTGCTGCGCCTGGCGCAGGGGGCGGTGTCCGGGTTCATCGCCGCCGCGCTCGCGCTCATGGCGTCGCGCGCCCCGCGCGAGCGGATGGGCTACGCGCTCGGAACGCTCCAGACCGCGATCCCCACCGGTGCCATCCTTGGCCCTCTGATCGGCGGCACCCTGGCCGACCTGATCGGCCATCGGCAGATCTTTTTCGTCACGTCGGCCATGACCTTCATCGCGGGCATCCTCGTCATCCTGCTCGTGCCGCGCGATTTTCCGCCGCAGAGCGAGGTGAAGTTCTCGAGCATGTTCGACAACTACCGCACGGTCTTCGGCTCGCGTCAGTTCCGGCTTCTCTTCCTGGTGCTCTTCGGAAGCCAGTTCGCGCTGATGTCGATCCAGCCGGTGATGGCGCTCTACGTCGAGTCCCTGGGCGCGCACGGGCGGCTCCTCGCCACGACCACGGGTTCGAGGCTCGCTGCGCTCG
>JANLXD010000267.1:0-3164 GCA_031364935.1 Candidatus Eiseniibacteriota bacterium | reverse complement strand
CGAGCCCGATCCGGAGGTTCTGCCGGGCGGGCTCGATGTGGGGGGTGTCCAGCTCGGGAGTCTTCGAGAGGGGGGCGGCGGCGCGGCCCGCTGGGTGGGCCTCCGCTTCATCGCCTCGATCATCTTGATGGCGTCGAGAAGCTGCTGGGCCGCGGCCGGGTCCATCTTCTGGATGGTGCTGTACTCGAGCGAGGCCGTCCGGGTGTCGCCCAGACGGAGCGAGGCCAGGGCCAGGTTCATCCGCGCCTGCACCGAGTTGGGCTGTGCCTGGACTGCCTTCATGTAGACATCCCGCGCTTCCTGCATCCGGCCCGAGGAGGCAAGCGCCGTCCCAAGGTTATTGATAGCCTGAAAGTGCCCATGGTTGAGCGCGATCGCATGGCGGTACGCCTCGATGGCCTGGGAAACGCTGTCCGAGGCGCCGAGGGAAACCCCGAAGTTGTACCAGTTCTCCGCGTTGGTGGAGTCCAGAGCCACGGCCTTGCGGGTGGCTTCCAGGGCCTCCCGGTTCTTCCCCTCGCGCGCGAGCAGGTCGCCCAGGTTGGCCCAGTAGATCGATTCCTCGGGGCTCAGCTTGACGGTACGCCGGGCCGCTGTCTCGGCCTCGGGATAGCGGCCCAGGCGGTTGAGTAGGAGTGTCCGCTTGTGGTAGGCGTCCGCGTTCGTCGAGTCGAGCGCGATCGCGCGGCCCACCGAGGTCAGCGCGGCGTTGTAGTTGGCTACCGACGCGTACTGATCCGCCAGGGCGAGATGCGGCGCGGGATCCTTGGGATCGTTCCGCGCCGCATCGGCCAGGAGGGTGACGTTGTCCTTCCAGACCGGGATCCGCTTCATCGTCCCGGCCGCGGCGACCCCGGCGAGCAGGATTCCGAGGATGGCGGCTCCGGTCTGCGCGCGTCTCTGGGGTGTGATCCACGAAATAAGCGACCCGACGAGGAAGCAGAACCCGACCGAGGCGAAATACGCCGCCCGCTCCTCCACGTACGCGCCCTGCGTGAAGGGGAGGGGAAGCGCGGGAAGGAGCGGCAGAGCCAGTAGAAAGGCGCCCGTCCGGGCGAGCGGATCGTGGCGGCGCCACCAGACGATGAGCCCGAGCACGGCGAAGGAAGCGAGCGCGGCCAGGCGCAGGGACCAGGACGCGGCCTCGACCACGGTGAGCGAGCGCATGGCGTTCAAGGGGTAGGGCACGACCATGGCGCGCAGGTACTCGTAGGCGGCGATGATCGGCGCCCACGGGCCGGCCCCGGGCGCGAGCAGCTCGTGAGGCTCGTTCAGCCGAAGCTGGTGGGCGCCGATCCGCGCGAGGATGCCCGCCACGGCCACCGCCGCGAACCCGACGTAGGCCGTCGTCCGGCCGCGGGTCGGGACCCGCGGCGAGCCCCAGCGGTCCAGGCCGATCAGAAGGAGCGGCGTGACCAGCGCGACCTCGTCCGAAAGGACCGCGACCGCGAGGAGCGTGTAGGCCGCGTAGAGCCACGGCGAGCGGCATCCGTCCGGAGCGCAGACGGTCGCGCTTCTCGCTATGAGGAGCGCCCCCAGCGCGCAGACGGTGGCCAGGAGATCGGGACGGCCGGTCACGTACGCCACCGCCTCCACGTGGATCGGGTGCGCCGCGAAGAGCAGCGCGGCGACAAAGGCGATGCCGGGGGTAGCCCCCACGCCGCGGATCAGGCGGAAGACCAGCCAGGTCGCGACAGCGTGAAGCAGGATGCTCGTGAAGTGGTAGATGTCGGGGCTCCCCACCCCGATCAGCCACTCCATGCGGAAGAGCGACGACACCGCGGGGTGAAAGCCCCCGATGGCGTCCTTGGTGGCGTGGGAGTTGACCAGCGCCGTGTCGTCCCACACCCAGCCGTACTGGAGGGCGGGGATGAAGAGGAGCGCGGCCGCGATGGCGGCCAAGACGCCGAGAATGTCCGGGTTGAAGGGGGTCCGCGCGTGGTCGGTCACGATCGGCCGCGGGTGCCTCGCTGATGCCGCCGGCGAATGGGCCGATTTCGGGGGAGTCACGCCGGAACGATGCCGTGTTTAGGGCGTTTCGATCAAGCAAAACCGGTGCGACAGGCTGGGCGGGGCTACAATCCGCCGTATCGGGGGAAAGCTGGGACCGCTAAGGCACCCGCGCCCTGCTGCCGATAGTTGGGATGCCCTAATCCGACGCGCCGCCACGGAGGCAGCGCGGCAACGAAAGGAGATCCCCCATGGCCGACGTGATGGAAGAGCGGGTCCGGTCCGCGGGTCTGACGGCCGGAATCGCATTCGTGCTGGGCGCCCTGTGCCTCGGCATCTCGATCCTGCTGTTCCCCGAGCTGCCGCCCGCCAACGAGACGAATCGCGTGCTGGAAGTGCTGGTGAAGCAGCCGGAGGGGAGCTGGATGTGGCTCCACGCCGGAATGGCCGCCGGCTTCGTGTTCGCGACCATCGGCTTCGTGGCCTTCGGATTCCTGCTCCACTTCCGCGGCTCCTCCGGCCCGGCCTCGATCGGAATGGTCAGCGCCCTGATCGCGGGCTCCCTGTGGGTCGGATTCCTCTCGGCCGAGTTCTTCCTGCACGCGTTCATCAAGAACCTGGCCGGCGTCGAGCCAGGGCTCGCGACCATGCTGTTCAGTACTTTTTGGTTCTGGAAGATGGGAGCGCTCTGGGTCGCCGGGCTTCTCATGTTCACCGCCGTGATCGCCGAGGGGATGGCGGCGAACGCGCGCGGCATCCTGCCTGTATGGCTTGGCCTGGGCGGCGCCGTCGTCGCTGTGATCGGGATCATTCTCTATGCGTTCGAGTTCCTGAACGCGACCACGATCGGAGGCGCGGTGAACCCGATGCGCGGTCCGGTCGGCCGCTACCTCGTGGGACTACCCCTGCAGCTCTGGATGGTCGGCGTGGGCGTGAGGCTCGTCCGCGAGCACTACCAGCAGGCGCACGCGCTCCCGCCGCAGATGCGCACGCCGGTGCCGAAGCGGCAGGTCGTGGACGCGCGCACGGGCGAGACGCTTCCGATCGAGCGGATGGGCAGCGGGTCGGGTCAGTAGGGGGCTTAGCGGCAGAATTTGAAAGTAGGACGGGCCCGACAATTCGTCAGGCCCGTCCTACGCATTTCACCATACAAACCATAGGCAGCTTGATCATCCAAAGGCTTGTCGACCTATTGGCCTTCGTCGAGGAGCTCC
>JANLXD010000264.1:0-4412 GCA_031364935.1 Candidatus Eiseniibacteriota bacterium | reverse complement strand
TGTCGGCGGCCACCGGGTACGTGCCCGTGTTCTTCACGGCGAAGTCCTCGACCGCGAGCTGGAAGCTGTGCATGTTCGCCTTCACGCTGCCTTCGCGTGCACGGTCCTGCATGGCGACGAAGTTCGGAATCGCGATCGCCGCCAAGATTCCAATGATGACCACGACAATCATCAGCTCGATCAGGGTGAAGCCTTTTTCATTGCGGAGCATCTGAGACCTCCCGGTTAGAAGAAACATCGGTCCGTCGACGGAATTAGCCGTTGCTCAAGGTCAGCGACAGAAGCGCCGACTTGCCATATCCGAGAATGGTGTACGTGGTGGTCGTGGCCGGGTTGGCGCCGATGATGCCCGACGCCGCCGGATTCGCGCCCCACACCCAAGCGTCCGCCGCACCCGAGAACGGATTGCGGGGGTACGCGCCACCAGGCATGTTCGCCAGCACGGCCGCGTTGTCGGCGGCCACCGGGTACGTGCCCGTGTTCTTCACGGCGAAGTCCTCGACCGCGAGCTGGAAGCTGTGCATGTTCGCCTTCACGCTGCCTTCGCGTGCACGGTCCTGCATGGCGACGAAATTCGGAATCGCGATCGCCGCCAAGATTCCAATGATGACCACGACGATCATCAGCTCGATCAGGGTGAAGCCCTTTTCATTGCGGCACATCAGATCCTCCGGTCAGAAGAAGCGTCGATCCGTCGACGGCACTAGCCGTTGGTCAGAGCCAGCGACAGAAGCGCCGACTTACCATAGCCGAGAATCGTGTAGCCACCCGTGGTCGCCGGGTTGGCGCCGATGATGCCCGACGCCGCCGGATTCGCGCCCCACACCCAAGCGTCCGCAGCCCCTGAGAACGGGTTCCGCGGGTACGCACCGCCGGGCATGTTCGCCAGCACGGCCGCGTTGTCGGCGGCCACCGGGTACGTGCCTGTGTTCTTCACGGCGAAGTCCTCGCACGCCAGCTGGAAGCTGTGCATGTTCGCCTTCACGCTGCCTTCGCGTGCGCGATCCTGCATGGCGACGAAGTTGGGGATGGCGATCGCCGCGAGAATCCCAATGATGACCACGACGATCATGAGCTCGATCAGAGTGAAACCCTTCTGGTTCCGAAGCATGGAAGTCCACCTCCTTTGGGGTCTTGGCCATCCGTGACCCTTTCACGTCCTTCTAGCATCGATGCCCCATAGTCGTGCAACCGCCATGCCACGGAGATTTCCACGTCGGGAGCGGGCGCAACCGCGTGGCGCGCCCGTTGTTTCGCGATCGGTCGGATCGGGCCGCATCCGGCCCCGGAGTGCGGATCACGCGTTCTGCACGTGCAATCTCACGGCACCGACAAAATGCACGGCGCCAGGTCCGAGTGACCCGTTCCGTTCACATGGCTTCGCGGACCTCCGCCGATTCACGCTCCGACAGGAGGCCGTACGAGAGCAGCTTGCGGTAGAGAGTCGAGGGATTGATCCCGAGGATTTCCGACGCGCGCTTCTTCTGCCCGCCGGTGTAGTTCAACACCTTGAGGATGTACTCACGCTCCAGCTCGTCCAGCGTCAGGGTCGGATTGTCGATGACCAGGCTCCCGCGCCCCTTCGCGCCCTGGAGCACGCGCTCCGGCAGGTCTCCGGGGGTCAGCACGCCGTCGTCGCTCAAGATGACTGCGCGCTCGATGACGTTCTCCAGCTCGCGCACGTTCCCCGGCCAGTCGTAGTTCAGCAGGGCGTCCCGCGTCTCGCGGCTCAGAGTCTTCGGGTCCTTCCCCACCGTCAGCTTGCGCAGGAAGTGCTCGGCCATCTCCTCGATGTCCTCCTTCCGCTCGCGCAGCGCGGGGAGGCGGATCTGGATGACGTTCAGACGGAAGTAGAGGTCGGCGCGGAACCGGTTCTCGGCGACCGCCCTCTCGAGATCCGCATTGGTCGCGGCGATCAGCCGGACGTTGATCTTCTTGGGCTTCGTGCCGCCGACGGGGATGATCTCCCGCTCTTGAAGCGCGCGCAGGAGCTTCACCTGCGTGGCAGGCAGCGTCTCCCCCACCTCGTCCAGGAAAAACGACCCTCCCTCGGCGACCGCGAGGAGCCCTTCCTGGTCGCGAACGGCGCTCGTGAACGAGCCCTTCACGTGCCCGAACAGGTTCGACTCGAGCAGATCCTTGGGCAGGGCCCCGCAGTTGATCGAGACGAAGGGGTTGTCGGCGCGGCGGCTCAAGTAGTGGAGACGCTTGGCGATCAGCTCCTTGCCGGTCCCGCTCTCCCCCACGATCAGGATGGTGGAATCGGAGTCGGCCACCTTCTCGACCAGCTTCAGCACCCGCTGGATCGGCTCCGAGTGCCCGATGATCTCCTTGGCGTCGTCCGTCCGCTTGAGCTGGCGCTTCAGAAGGACGTTCTCCGACTGGACGCGGCGCATGGAGAGCGCGTTTTTGATGACCAGGCGGATCTCGTCGTTTTTCGCGCTCTTCTCGAGGTACTGGTAAGCGCCGCGATTCAGCGCGTCGATCGCGGACTTCTGGGAGGCGAACGCGGTCCGGATCACGACGGGGACCGAGGGGTCGATCTTCTTCACGCCCGACAGCACGCCCAGTCCGTCGATCTCCCCCGGCATCTTGATGTCGGTGACGACGACGTCGAAGTTGTCTCCTTCGGCCAGCTCCAGGGCTTCCTTCCCCGAGCGGGCCACGCGGACGTCGTACCCTTCCTTCGAAAGGAGGATCGAGAGGAACTGGACCATGCTCTCTTCGTCGTCTACGATCAGGATCTTCTCGCCGGCCACAGGACCATCCTCGCTCGTAAGGGTTCTCAGGCGGCGTGCGCCACGGCGTTCGCCGAGCGCTCCGCTTTGGGAAGCCACAGGCGCAGCGTCGTGCCCACACCCACCCGGCTCTCGATCTCCACAGATCCTCCGTGTCGCTCCACGATCCGGTTCACGATCGCGAGACCCAGTCCGGTCCCGCCTACCTTCGTGGAGTAGAACGGATCGAACACCTGGGGCAGGTCTTCGGACCGGATGCCCGACCCGCTGTCCTGCACTTCCACCATCGCGAAGCCGGCGCGCGACCGCGCCCCGGATCCGGGTACGTCCGCGGGGAGCACGCGGACCGTGACCGCGCCGGTCCCCTCGATCGCCTCCAGCGCGTTGATCAGGAGATTCAAGAGCACCTGCTTCGTCTGCTCGAAGTCCACCTGCACCCAGATGGACTCGGACGGCGCTTCGACCGACACCGACTTCGCGTCGCCGCCGCTCGGGTGGCGCCGCGCCAGGTCCGCGGTCTCACGCGTCAGGCCCGCCAGATCCACCCGCTCGGTCTTGAGCGGACGCTCTCGCGCGTAGTCGAGCAGCTCGAGGATGAAGCTGTCGAGGCGCTCCGACTCGCGGACGATCAGCGCCAACAGCCGGGCGTTCTCCCCCTTGACCTTCAGCTCGCGCTGCAGCACTTCGACCGAGCCCGTGATCGGGTTCAGGCAGTTCCGGATCTCGTGCGCGATCCCCGCGGACAACGCGCCGATCGCCGCCAGCGTCTCGCCGCGGCGGATGCGGTCCTCCAGCGCCTTCACGTCCGAGAGGTCCTGGAAGAGCGCGATCACGCCCCGGCGCCCCCCGCCGGCGTCGATCAGGACGCTGGTCGAGATGCCGAGCGGGACCTCGCGCCCCGCCACGGTCCGGACGCGCGCCTCGTTTCGGGCCGCCGGCACGCCCGTCGCGAGGGTCTCCCGGAGCCGGGCCGTGAACTCCTCCAGCCCTTCTCCCAGCGCCGCCTCGTAGTGCCGCCCCCGCACGTCGCCCACCGAGCGTCCGAGGATCTCTCCCGCCGCCCGATTCCAGTGGCGCACGATCCCCTGCGCGTCGACGGTGGCCAGGCCGCTCGAGAGATTTTCGAGAATCGTCTCCGTGTCGAACAGCGCGCGGGACAGCTCGGCCCGCGCCTCGTCGAGCGCCCGTTGTCCTTCCCGTAGCGTCCGTCCCAGGGCGCCGCCGATCGCTCCCACCGTGAAGAGGAGCGGCAGATAGAGAATCAGGCGCAGCCGGAGCGCCGAATCACTCAGCCGCTCCGTCAGCCCGTAGGCCACCGGCGGCAGCATCCCGCCCCGCTCCGCGGCTAAGAGCACCGCGTACGCCGCGGCCGACGCCACCGCAAGAAGCATCCCGCCCCGCACCGCCAGGAACACGCCGCCCAGGAGCGGCGCGAGCAGATAGAGCGGCACGAATGGGCTCGACGCGCCTCCCGTGAACAGGAGGAGGTAGCTGATCACCGCCACGTCCACGATCAACTGCATCGCGAGCAGCGACCGGAGCGCGGCCCCGCTTTTCGCGGCGCGGTGGTAAGCCGACGCGAGCCCCGCCGAGAGCGCGACCAGAAACGCCAGCGGCACGTACTGGGCCGGCTCGCCGATCCGGTCCGAGAACGCGGCCGCCATCACCGTCGCC
>JANLXD010000230.1:0-2934 GCA_031364935.1 Candidatus Eiseniibacteriota bacterium | reverse complement strand
CGTCGGCGAAAAAGCCGCCCACCCGGAAGTAGGACGGGGTCATCCGCGAGCCCGCGACCATGTCGTTCAGGTCGAGGAGCTTCTCCCGCTCGCGAAAGCAGTAGAGGAAAACGCTCATCGCCCCGAGGTCCAGCGCATGCGTGCCCAGCCAGACCAGATGCGACGAGATGCGCATCACCTCGAGGAGGATGATCCGGAGCGTCTTCGCGCGGTCGGGCACTTCGACGCCGAGGATTTTCTCGACCGCGCCGACGTACGCCATGTTGTTCCCGAGCGGGGACATGTAGTCCATGCGGTCGGTGACCGTGATGGACTTGGTGTACGTCTTCGACTCCATGATCTTTTCCATGCCCGTGTGGAGATAGCCCATCACGGGCTTCAGACTCACGACCGTCTCCCCGTCCAGCTCGATGATCAGGCGCAGCACGCCGTGGGTGGACGGGTGCTGCGGCCCCATGTTGATGGTGATGGTCTTGAATTCGGGCGCGATCTCGGTGGCGGGCATTCGAATTACGCGTCGGGCTCCTCGGCGATCACCGGAGCCTCGGAGATCATCGCGGGATTGGAGGCGGTCTTGAGGCTGGAGCGGTCGATCTTTTCCTGGAGCTTCATGATGCCGTAGATGAGCGCCTCGGGCCGCGGCGGACAGCCGGGCACGTAGACGTCCACGGGGATCACGGTGTCCACGCCCTGCACGATGGCGTAGTCGTAGAACTCGCCGCCGCACGAGGCGCAGGCGCCCATGGAGATGACCCACTTGGGCTCGGGCATCTGGTCGTAGATCCGCTTCACGATCGGGGCCATCTTCTTGCTGACGCGGCCGGCCACGATCATGAGATCCGCCTGGCGCGGCGACGCCCGGAACACTTCCGCCCCGAAGCGGGCCAGGTCGTAGCGCGAGGCGCTGGTGGCCATCATCTCGATGGCGCAGCAGGCCAGGCCGAACGTGGCGGGCCAGAGCGAGGAGCGTCGCGCCCAATTGACCATCTTCTCGACGGTTGTGGTGAGGATGCCGTCGGGAATGAGCTCTTCAAGTCCCATGTGGAGTCACCTGCCTCTATCTCGTGGATGCCGGGACAGGCCCTTGAAAGACACGCAAGTCCCTTTGATTTCGAAGCCTAGCAGGGCGTCGCGGGGAGCGTCAATGGGAACCCCGGCGCGGTGGTGGCTCGAGGCGCTCCCTCCGGCTCAGACCCCGAGGAGCGAGAGGAACTGCTCCGTGGCGTAGAAGAGGAGCACGCCGGCGAAGACGCCCAACGGCTTCTTGATCCCCTTGGCTTCGTTCACGGCGGGAATCAAATCGGAGGCGGCCACGTAGATGGCGGCCCCGGCCGAGACCGGAAGCGCGATCCGCACCGATCCGCTCCAGAGCGTGGTCGTCAAGGCGCCCAGCACCGTGACGGCGCCGAGGAACGCCGCCGCGAGCACCGCCTCGCGGCGCGTCCGCCCCGCCGCGACCATGATGGAGGCGACTGTGAACCCCTCCGGGATCTTGTGCAGGAAGACCGCGATCGCGATGAGGAGCCCGAGCTGGGGATCGATCAGGAACCCCGAGCCGATCGAGATGCCGTCGAAGAGCGTGTGGAGCGCGAGGCCGAGGAGCGCGGTAGTGCCGACCACCGGCTCCACCCAGTGCTCGTGGTGGGTCTCCTCGCCGAAGTGGAAGTGGGCGAGGAGCACGTGCTCGGCCGCGTGCACGAGCAGATATCCGACCAGGATCAGGGTGCCCACCGAGAGAGCGGCGGCGGGCGGCGCCAGGCGGTAACTCTCGGGAACCATGCGGAGAAGAACGGCGGCCAGCATGAACCCGGCGCCGATCGCGACCAGGTAGGACTGCCGCACGCGGTCCCATCCGCTCGAACGGGCCGCGAGGAGTCCGCCGGTGACGTTGGCGAGGCCGGCGACCAAGGCGCAGGCGAGGGCCGTCCAGACCACGGGGGCGCTGATGCGCGCTTCGCGGCTAACGGCCGCGCACGATCCCGGGGGAATGCGTGGTCCCGACGGGGACCAGGAGCTGTTCCTTGGCGTAGATGAAGGAGTCGCGCGAGTAGTCCGAAAGCTCGAAGTTGTGCCCGAGGAAGATGGCGTCCTCGGGGCAGGCTTCCTCGCAATAGCCGCAGAAGATGCACCGGAGCATGTCGATGTCGTAGCGCTTGGCGTACCGCTCCCCCGCCGAATAGCGCTCGGTGGTCGTGTTCTCGGCCGCTTCCATGTAGATGGCGTCGGCGGGACACACGGCCGCGCAGAGGCCACAGCAAACGCAGCGCTCGAGACCGTTGGCGTAGCGGTGAAGCTCGTGGAGGCCACGGAAGCGCGGAAACATCTGCATCCGCTGCTCGGGGTATTGAAGAGTGACGGGCTTCTTGAAGAAATGGGACAGGGTGATCGAAAGACCCCGCATCAGCTCAGTAATGACCATCGGCGGAGTATAGGAGCGGGCGTAGGGAGAATCAAGCCGCCCGGGCGGGCGGGGGCGCGGCGGGCTAGGCGCCCGCGGTGCCGTACTCCTCGGGACGGATGTCGAGCCTCTTGATCTTGTAGAGGAGCGTGGTGCGCTTCATGCCCCCCAGGCTGCGCGCGGCCTCGGACTGGTTTCCGCCGTGGGTCCGCAGCGCATGCAGAATCGCGTCGCGCTCCATGCCGGTCCCGCGTGGCGCGGCGCGGCGGCCTCCGGTGCGCGTGCCCGCGCGCGTCGCGGGCTGGATGTGGACCGCGGTCGCGGCCACTTCCTCGCCGTCCACGGCGAGCGCCACGGAGCGGTCGATCACGTTTCGAAGCTCCCGGACGTTGCCGGGCCAAGAGTGCCCGGCCAGAAGGTCCCAGGCCTCGGGCGCGAGCTGCACGCGCTTCCCGGCCGCGGCCGAGGCGCGCTCGAGCAGATAGCGGCCGATGAGCCGGACGTCGCTGGGACGTTCTCTGAGCGGAGGCAGCTCG
>JANLXD010000227.1:0-7258 GCA_031364935.1 Candidatus Eiseniibacteriota bacterium | reverse complement strand
CCCATGAACCACGGCCCGATGTCCGACTCGGTGAAGGAGTGCACCGAGGTCAGCACCCCCGAGCGCGTGAGGAAGGTGCCGAAGATGGAAAGCTCGAACGTGAGCACGATCAGCGCCACGTTCCAGGTCTTGAGCATGCCGCGTCGCTGCTCGACCATGACCGAGTGGAGGAACGCCGTCCCCACCAGCCATGGCATCAGCGAGGCGTTCTCGACCGGGTCCCAGCCCCAGTATCCGCCCCAGCCCAGCTCGACGTAGGCCCAGCGGGCGCCCAGGAGGACCCCGGTGCCGAGGAACATCCAGTTGAAGAGCGTCCAGCGGCGGACCTCTTCGATCCAGCGCGTGCCGGTGCGATTCATGAGGAGCACCGCGATCCCGAAGGCGAAGGGGATGATGAAGCCGACGTACCCGATGTAGAGAATGGGTGGGTGGATCATCATGCCCGGGTCTTGCAGCAGCGGATTCAGGCCGTTCCCGTCGACCGGCGGCGACGCTAATATTCGGAACGGCGAGGCGACGAACGTCAGGAGCCCCGTGAAAAACACCATGACCGACGCCACGACCATCGCCACCGCGTCGTAGAACGGGTCCAGGCGCTTCCGGTAGGCCCACAGGAACGCGGCCCCGTAGCCGCTCAGGATGAGAAGCCAGAGAAGAAGCGATCCCTCTTGCCCCGCCCACAAAGACGAGACGCGGTACATCATCGGCAGGTCGCGGCTGGTGTGCTCCGCCACGTAGCGCCACCGGAAATCAAGCGCGGTCAGCGCCTTCACCAAGATCAGCGTCGCGAAGAGCGTCAGAGCGCAGACGACCCACACGGCCCGCCGCCCGCTCCGGAGCGGACCGGTCAGCGATGTGCGGAGCCCCCACGCGATCGACACGACGGCGTAGCAGGACGTGATGAAGGCGAGAATGACCGCCAGTCTTCCGATGTCGCTCACGCCTTGTCCTTGCCCAGGCCCTCGGCTTCGTATTTGGACGGGCACTTGGTGACGAGCTTGGTGGCGTTCAGCGTGCGGGCCGGGTGGTTGTAGTTTCCCTCGATCACCACCTCGCGCCCTTCCCCGAACGCGTCGGGCATGAGCCCGTCATAGACCACTCCGATGTTCTCCTTGCCGTCGGTCATCTGGAAGGAGAGGCGGGGGACTTTCTGGTCGTAGTTCACCGTCCCGACCGCCACCCGGCCGTCCAGCCGAAATCCACCCTCGGCGGGCGGGCGCTGGAGCGTGGCCAGCTCGGTCACCGTCATGTAGTGGAGCCCGGTCTGCTTCACCCCGGTCAGGATGAGATAGCTGATCGCGCCCACGATGACCAGCGAGACCAGAATGATCCGAAGTCTGCTACCCATTTGTCTTCCTTTTGGTTAGGAGGCTAGGGGGTACCCTGGCGCACTCCGATTGTCGCAGATGGCGGGCGCGAGTCAAGCCGTGCCCGTCGCGGCTCGGCGCCCCTCTTGGTCGCCGCTTAGGGCCCCTCTCGGGCGCCGGCGGCGCCCCCTGCCCCGTTAATACCCGGCAGCGCCCCCGATTACACCATCACCCGGCGTGGGCGGAGGACCCAGACCAGCAGCAGCCCGGCGACGAATCCTCCGACGTGCGCGGCGAAGGCCACACCGCCCCGCTCGGTCATCCCGAACGTGACCAGGCTGCTCACGACCTGGATCAGAAACCAGATCCCGATCACCGCGACGGCGGGCAGTTCCATGATGCGCACGAAGAATCCCAGGGGGACCAGCGTGAGCACGCGCGCCCCGGGGAAGAGAACGACGTAGCCGGCGAGGACCCCCGCGATGGCTCCGCTCGCGCCCACGGTGGGAAGGCTGGAGGCGGGACCGAGGAGGTAGTGCGCGAGCCCCGCACCCAACCCGCAGAGGATGTAGAAAATCAGGAAGCGCACGGGCCCCAGAGCGTCTTCCACGTTGTCCCCGAAAATCCAGAGGAACCACATGTTTCCGAGCAGGTGAAGCCACCCACCGTGCATGAACATGGACGTGAAGAACGGAAGGACAACCTGGGGGACGCCCCCCTCGCCCGATCGGAGCTCGTAGGTGATCTGCCCGGGCGTCAAGGCGAAGACATCGAAGAACTGCTTCAGGGCAGCCTGGCCCAGGGAGATTTCGTAGAGGAAGACGGCGGTGCAGGAGGCGATGATGAGAACCGTGACGATCGGGAACGTGCCCGACCTGTTCTCGTCACGGAGCGGAAACATCGTCTTTCGCGTATCCTCTGCCGCTCATGGCAAAAGCCACTGCGCGTTCCAGGGCATTCCGTCCGCTCGCGGAATTTCTCCGCGCGCGCGCCGCCGAGGGCCTGATTCCGGGGGCCGTCGCGGCAGCGGGCGTTCGAGGGGACGTAGTCTACCATGCGGCCCACGGGCACCGCGCCCTCCTCCCCCGCCGCGAGCGGATGACGCTGAGCACCATCTTCGACCTGGCGTCCCTCACCAAGGTGATGGCCACGGCGCCAGTCCTGGTGGAGCACGCCGCACGGGGCGTGCTCTCTCTCCTCGACCCCGTCGAGCGGCATCTGCCCGAGACCGCGGGCACCGAAGTGGGCCGCATTCCACTGCACCGGCTCCTCACCCACACCGCGGGCCTCGTCCCCGACAACCCGGTCGCGGATTACGGCGGCACCAAGCGGGCGCTCTTCAAGGCGATCGCGCGCGAGCCGCTTCTCTACCCGCCAGGCTCGCGCTTCGAGTACAGCGACGTCGGGTACGTGCTCGCGCAGGGCGTGGCCGAGCGGCGCCTGAAGCAGGGCCTGGCCGAGCTCGCGGACGAGCTGGTCTTTCAGCCTCTACGCTTCAAGGACACCCGCTTCGGGGTCCGCGTGCGGGACCGCGGGCGAACGGCTCCCACGGAGCGCGTGAAGGGCCGCGTCCTGCGCGGCGTGGTGCACGACCCGCGCGCGCGGACGCAGTCGCTGGAAGGGGTGGCCGGGCACGCGGGAGTGTTCGGCACGGCGCTCGAGGTGGCCCGCTTCTGCGAGATGATCCTGAAGCGCGGAATGTGGGGGAAGAAGCGCGTCCTCTCCGAGGACACGATCCGCGCCATGACAACCGACCAGTGCGAGGGCAACCTCGGAGTGCGGCGCGGCTTCGGGTTCGATATCGACAGCCCCTACTCCGCGCCGCGCGGGGCCCTGTTCTCACGCTCGTCCTTCGGCCACTCCGGATGGACGGGCACTTCGATCTGGATCGATCCGGAGATGGACGCCTACCTGGTGCTCTTGACCAACGCGATCCATCCCGACGGGCACAAGGACCTGAAAGCCTTCCGCGCCGAGGCAGCCACGCTCGCGGCGCGGGCGATGCGGCGCTAGGCCGCGGTCGGCGGCCGAGCGCCGCCCATGTTCACGGAGGTCTCGCATGCGCCCTCTGTTGGTGTCCAAGACTTGGTTCCAGGCGGCCATCCTGGTTTTCCTCTTCGGCTTTTTCGTCCTCGGGTTCCTGGCCCTCCGCACCTACCAGGCCGAGCCGCCGATTCCCAAGCAGGTCGTCGGTCCCGACGGCCGGGTCCTCTACACCCGCGCCGACGTGACCGCCGGGCAGCAGGTCTTCCTGAAGAACGGCCTCATGGAGTACGGGTCGATTCTTGGCCACGGCGCCTACCTCGGCCCCGACTACACGGCCGACTACCTGCGCCGCTCCGCCACGATCGTTCGCGACGCGAACGGCGGGCCGGGATCTGACCGGGCGCGCGAGCGGACGGTCGCCATCTTCAAGGAGAACCGCTACGATCCGGCGAGCGGCATCCTGCGACTGGATGCCGCGCAGGCCGCCGCCCACGATTCGCTGGTGCGCCACTACGGCGCCTTCTTCTCCGAGCCCACGACGCGTTTCGGCCTCCGCCCCAACGCCATCACCGACCGGGGCGAGATCCGCCAGCTCACCGCATATTTCGCGTGGACCGCCTGGGCTGCCTCGACGCTTCGCCCCGGGAAAGACCACACCTACACGAACAACTGGCCGCCGGAGCCGCTCGTGGAGAACCGTCCGACCGCGGACGTGTTCGTCTGGAGCGTCCTCTCCCTGATCGCGCTCCTGGGAGGAACCGGCGTCATGCTCGCGGTCTTCGGCCGATGGCGGTTCCTAGGCTGGCATGGACGGGACCAGGAGAGACTCGCGTTCCGCGCTCCTGGAGAAGTCGCGCTCACGCCCGGACAGCGCGCCACCGCGTGGTACTTCCTCGTGATGGCGGTCCTTTTCCTCGTCCAGTCTCTCCTCGGCGGCTCGGTGCAGCACTACCGCGCCGAGATCGCCTCCTTTTTCGGCCTCGATCTGGCACGGGTGCTTCCGTTCAATCTCGCGCGCACCTGGCACCTTCAGCTCGCGATCTTCTGGGTGGCGGCCTCGTATCTCGCCGCCGGCATCTTCATCGCGCCGATGATCGCGCGCCGCGAGCCGAAGGGGCAGCAGTGGCTGGTGTACGGGCTGCTCGGCGCCGTCGCGGTCGTCATCTTCGGCAGCCTCGCGGGCGAGTATGCGGGAGTCTTCGGGTGGACCGGCAGGGCCTGGGAGTGGTTCGGGAACCAGGGCTTCGAATACCTGGACCTGGGGCGGTTCTGGCAGCTCCTGCTCTCCGTCGGGTTGGCCCTCTGGGTCGTGCTCCTGTTCCGCGTGCTCCGCGGCCGGCTGTTCCAGGAGCATCGCGGGAACATGCCGTGGATGTTCTTCTACGCGGCTCTCGCCATCCCTGCCTTCTATGCCGTGGGCCTCTTGGCGCAGACCTCGTCCCATGTCACGACCGCGGAATACTGGCGCTGGTGGGTCGTGCACCTGTGGGTCGAGGACTTCCTCGAGCTGTTCACTACCGTGATCGTGGCCTACATCTTCGTGCTGATGGGCGTGGTGCACGAGCGCGTGGCGCTCACGCTCATCTACCTCGACTTCATCCTCTACTCCATCGGCGGCGTCATCGGGACGATGCACCACATGTACTTCAACGGGACCCCTGTCGAGCACATGGCGCTCGGCGCCGTCTTCTCGGCGGTCGAGGTGGTTCCGCTCACCTTCCTGACGGTGGAGGCGTGGAGCTTCCTCCAGCTGGGCGCCGTGCAGGTGGGGCGGTCGGCCAATCCGTTTCCGCACAAATGGGCCGTCATGTTCCTCGCCGCGGTCGGCTTCTGGAATTTCCTCGGAGCGGGAATCTTCGGCTTCCTGATCAACCTGCCGATCGTCTCGTATTACGAGATCGGAACCGCTCTCACCGCGAACCACGCGCACACCGCGTTCATGGGCGTCTACGGGATGCTCGCGATCGGGATCGCGCTCTTCTGCATCCGCTACATGATTCCCCCGGAAAGCTGGTCGGACAAGGCAGCCAAATTCTCCTTCTGGTCGCTCAACCTGGGCCTGGCATGGATGTCGTTCGCCACGCTGTTCCCACTGGGCGTGTTGCAGCTGTACCAATCGGTCAAGGCGGGCTACGTGGAGGCTCGTTCGCTCGAATTCCTGACGACCGGCATGACCGTCTGGATCGAGTGGGTCCGGCTACCGGGGGATTTGCTTTTCATCATCGGAACGATCCCGATCATTCTCATGGCCTGGAAGGCCGTGCGCGGCCGCTCCCGCATTCCCGCGACCGAGGGCGAGACCGCCTCGCTCTTCGTCGAATCGACCGGTCGGACCGTGCCAGCCGCCGGCGGGGCGGAGTAGCTGCGGTGGGCGGACTCTCTCCGATCCAGGAAGCGGTCTTCATCGGCGGCTACACGGCCTTCCTGATCGCCGTCGCCGCCGCCATGGGATGGGTCGCCCGCCGGTCGCACGAGCGGGTCCTCGGCGTGAAGACGATCGGATTCCGGTATCACGAGCCGCTGGACGCATGGCAGTGCTCGGAGGGAACCTATCTATGGAGGAAGGAGCGTAACGAGCAGGCGCGGCTGGTCCGGTACCGGGCCAAGGCCGAAATGTGCAACGCGTGTCCCCTGAAGCCGGACTGCACCGACTCCGACGACGGCCGGGAGCTGATCCGCCCCATGGACACGTGGCCGCACTCGGAGATGGCCCGATTCCAACGCGCCATCTCGCTAGCCCTGGTGCTCCTGGCCGGCGTCCTCGCCGCGGTCGAGGCGGCGCGGCAATCCGATCCGCGGATCCAGATCGCGTTCGGAGCGGTGTTTCTCGTCTGCGCGGCGCTTGCGCGGCGCGAGGCCGTGGGGCTACGCGCCGTCCGCACCGCGCTCTCGTAGCCTCCGCTCTCACGCTCGCGGCGCGGGCGATGCGGCGCTAGGCCGCGGGGTGCGGCGTGAGGCCGGCGCCGGGCAGCGGGGACATGTAGCGGTACTGCGGCTCCCACCCGCTCACGCCGTCGGAAAGAAGCGCGATCAGGTGCCACACACCGCTGAAAGGATCGAAGGGGCCGAACGCGGCCTTTGCGACGCGCTCGATCTTTCCGTCGGGAGTGCGGTGGAAGCTGGACACGCCCGGCATCCACGACTTCTCGCTCCGAAATCCCATCTCCTGCGTGAAGGGGGAGTCCTTCCCTGAGACCATCGGAAAGCGCCAATTCCGTCCGGCGGCGAATTCCATCTGCACGTCGGTCGAATCGGGCGAGCAGACGACGAAGGCGGAGCGGTTGGCCAGGTGCTCGGCCACACCGTTGAACCCGTCGGCCCACAGCGTGCAGTAGCGGCAACCCCGCCCCATGTTGTGGATCACGATCAGGTCGGACTTGCCGCCAAACAGCTCGCTCAGCTTGACCGGGCCGCCCCAGCCGGCCAGCTCGTAGTCCTTCACCGGCTCGCGCGGGAGGCGCCGCTTCAGCTCGGCGAGACGTTTGTACTGCTCCACCAGCTCCTCTTCGAGTTTCTCGACTTCCCTGCTCAAAACCGCGGTCTCTGAATGCACGCAGTAGCTCCTCTCCGGGGCGCGCCGTGCGCCGCCTCTTGTTGTCTGGGGTATGGGTCAAGCAAAGTTTAGACCGAATCGAGAGAGCGAGCCACGCACTTCCGCTATCATGGTGCGAATCATGGCGCTCCGCTCCGGACCCAGAGGGCTGTTCCATTTCGCTGTCGCCGTGCTGGCGGCGGCGCTCGCAGCGGGCGCGGCCCCCGCTGTAAAGCCCACCGCGGCCCCCGCTGTAAAGCCTCCTCCCACGTTTGAATCGCATTGGCAGGACGGCCGCGCCGAGCTGGCCGGGTACAGATACCGTGTCACGCGGTACGGCGCGCGCCGCGAAGGACGCTGCGCCATGATCACGGTCACCGAACCTTTCAGCGCTTCGAAGTACGTAAAGGTGGACGACCCCGCGGCCAACCCC
>JANLXD010000200.1:0-2022 GCA_031364935.1 Candidatus Eiseniibacteriota bacterium | reverse complement strand
CCTCTCGGCTTCGGCGATGTGCAGGATCATTTGGTGCGCCGTGAACATCTCGGGCCGCGGCTTGAAGTCCAGGCGGTCCGGAGGAAACGCGTTGATCGCCTGGATCAGGTAGGGCCGGTACTGGGGGTCCCAGAAGGGGTAGTAAGCCTCGATGGTGCCGGGATGAGAGGCGGCCGACAGTTTCCGTCTCGCGGCCCGGACCTCGGTTGGTGTCGCGGTGGGCACGGGGTCTCCTTGAAAGGGGTGCCGATTCCTTGATTCGCTTCGGACGGTTGTAGTTTACATTCCCGGCATCGATTCGCAATCGAAGCGCTTCACGCCGCAGAAGAGGTTGTCGGCTGACCTGGGGAGAGGAGGAGGGGATGAAGAGGTGGCTCCACTCGAACGGCTTCGCGTGGGCGGTCACGAGCCCGACGGCCGGCGTGATGGTGCCTGAAGGAAAGGGAATGTACGCGGTGAAATCAGGGAGCCACGGCAGCGAAACCTGGCGCTTCCGCGCCACGAAGCCCGGACGTCAGACCGTTCGGCTCGAGTATCGCCGCGAGTGGACCCAGAATATGCCCGAGCGCACCTTCCGGTTCACGGCGACGGTCAAATAGCGACTCTGACTGGCGGTTCACCATCCTCAAGTAGCTGGGGCTCATTCTTCCAACAGCGCGGCAAGCTTGAGCACCGTATTCCAGTTACGTCCGGTGCCGCGCGCGCCCAGCTTCTTCTCGATCAGGGCCGTCGTCAGCTTCGAACGGCCGATGCCGTCGGGGTAGACGACATAGGCCAGCCTGTCAACGACCTCGAACCGCTCTCGCCCAGCGATCGCTTGCCGCAGGGCCGCCTGGCTCTTCTTGTCCGGCTCGCCCTTCAGGAACATCACAACGAGATGACTCGGATCGTCCTTGGCTTCGCGAGGGAAGGGATTGGCGGCGACGACCGCTTCCCACTCCTGGGCCGTGCGCACGAAGAAATCCGTATCGAGGCCGAGCCGCTTCCTGGCCTCGGCCTGGAGCACCGCTTCGAGCTTCGCGCTGGTGCCGCCGGAGGCGCGGAACACGAGATTGCCGCTCTGAAGCAGTGACCGGGCATCCTCAAAATCGAGCCCCTCACAGAGCGCGCGAAGATCGGCCATGGCGACCTTGTTGTGGCCGGGCAGATTGACGGCCCGCAGGAGCGCGACATAGGCTGGCATCTTTGGCATCAGGGGCAGGATAGCGCAGCGGAGCTTTTCATTGCGCGGCGTCCGCGCGCTGGCTAACGTCTCCGCGTGGGCACCTTCCTCTTCAAGACTGAGCCTTCGACGTATTCATTCGAGGACCTCGTCCGCGACAAGACCACCGTCTGGGACGGCGTGTCCAATGCGGTCGCGTTGAAGCACCTTCGAACCATCAAGAAGGGCGATACGATCTTCATCTACCACACCGGCGATGAGAAGCAAGTCGTCGGGCTCGCGACCGTGGACTCGGATCCCTTCGCGGATCCCAAGCTGGACGATCCCAAGCGGGTCGTCGTGCGCCTGAAGGCCGGTCGCGCGTTGCCGTTTCCGGTGCCGCTCTCCACGTTCCGGACCGACGCGGTGCTCAAGTCGACGGAGCTGGTCCGGCTGCCCCGGTTGTCGGTGGTGCCGCTCTCCGAAGCCCACCACGAACGAGTCCTCGAGCGCGCGGGCCTTCCCGAGAAGCGCTGACGCCTCGATGCGCGTCCATCTCGTCGACGGCACCTACGAGCTCTTTCGCCATTTCTTCGCGATGCCCGCGCATGCCGACTCCGCCGGGGCGGAGCGCGGCGCCGTCGTCGGCGTGGTGCAGAGCCTCATCGGAATGCTCGAGGGAGGCGCGACGCACGTCGGCGTCGCGACCGACCACGTCATCGAGTCGTTCCGGAACGGGCTCTATGCCGGATACAAGACCGACGAGGGGATCGATCCCCAGCTACGACAGCAATTCGAGCCGCTGGAGGAAGCGATCGCGGCGCTGGGCGTCGTGATCTGGCCCATGGTGGAGGTCGAGGCGGACGACGCGCTGGCCGCGG
>JANLXD010000179.1:0-2514 GCA_031364935.1 Candidatus Eiseniibacteriota bacterium | reverse complement strand
ACGCGGAGCCCGGCTGGCGCGACGCCTGGGTGGCCCGGTTGAAGTTCGACTCGTTGAAGTCGCGTCCGCCGACCAGGGCGCGGATCTGTCCGTTCGTCGGGTCGAGGCAGACGACGGCCCCCTGGAGATAGTCGGTCTGAGACTTCTCGCTGGGCTGCGCGGTCTTCGACTTGGCGAGCACCGACGCCCGGGTCTTCTTGGTGCCGTTTCGCTGCTCCAGACCGGTCAGCCGGCGCTCCAGCGACTCCTCCGCCGCCTGCTGCAGGTCGGCGTCGAGGGTGGTGTAGACGCGAAGCCCACCCTCGAAGAGCTGGTTCGACCCGTAGCGCTCCTCCAGGTAGAGCCGCACCATTTCCATGAAGTAGGGCGCCTCGCGCGGGTCCAGGCGCGTCTTGCTGACGCCCAGCGGCGCCTCGGTCGCGGTCTCGTACTGCGCGCGGTTGATCTTCTTGTTCTGGAGCATGGACGCGAGGACCAGGTTCCGCCGCTTGAGCGAGCGCTCCGGGTCCCGGCGCGGCGAGTAGTCGCGCGGATTCCGGGGCAGCCCCGCGAGGAGCGCGCACTCGGGGAGCGTCAGCTCGAGCACCGGCTTTCCGTAATAGATCCTCGCCGCGGCGTCGACGCCGTAGGCGCCCTCGCCGAAGTAGATCTGGTTCAGGTACATCTGGAGGATCTCGTCCTTGGTGTACGTCTGCTCGATGCGGATGGCGAGAATGGCTTCCTTGACCTTTCGGGAGAGGGTTTTCTCGTGGGTAAGGAAGAGATTCCGCGCGAGCTGCTGCGTGATGGTGCTGGCGCCCTGCTCCGCCCGGCGCGCGATCACGTCCTGGACCAGGGCCCCGACCAGACGGACCGGATCGATGCCCCAGTGCGAGTAGAAGCGGCGGTCTTCGATCGAGAGGATCGCGTCCACCATGGAGCGCGGGATCTGCCGGAGGGGGACCAGGCTCCGGTTCTCCTTGTAGAACTCGTGGACCAGCTTCCCGTTCACGTCGTAGACCAGCGTCTTGACCGGCGGCGCGATGGTCTGGAGGCTGGACGGCGAGGGGAGATCCTGGCGCGCCCAGTTGGCGACGCCGATCCCCACGCCCACCGTGCCGCACAAGACGACGACGAGGAGCGCGCTCGATACCTTGGCGATCCACTTCCAGCGATGGCTCATGGGGAGTCCCGATGTGCGGGTGAAGGCACGAGGTGTACGCTAGGTTCCATGCGTCGCACGGTCAAGCGCGAATTCCCCACGGCCTTTCGTGCCGGGGGCAAAGTTGCTAGAGTCGGCCGATCATGCCCGACGTGTCGCTGAAGCCGGAGATCGAGCGCCAGCTCGCCGTGATCCGTTCCGGCGTCGAAGAGCTGATCCCCGAAGCCGAGCTGCTCCAGAAGCTCGAGCGCTCCCTCAAGACCAAGACGCCGCTCCGCGTGAAGCAGGGCTTCGATCCCACCGCGCCCGACATTCACCTGGGGCACACGATCGGCCTCCGGAAGCTGCGCCAGTTCCAGGAGCTGGGGCACCAGGTGGTGCTGATCGTCGGCTCCTACACCGCGCTCGTGGGCGATCCCAGCGGCCGCAACAAGACGCGGCCGCGCCTGACCGAGGCGGAAGTCAACTCGAACGCACAGACCTACCTCGACCAGTTCTTCAAGGTCGTGGACAAGTCGCGCACCGAGGTGCGCTGGAACGGAGAATGGTTCTCGGCGATGCGGTTCACGGACGTGCTTCATCTCACCTCACAGTTCACGGTCGCGCGCCTCTTGGAGCGCGATGATTTCCACGAGCGGTTCAAGGCCAACGAGCCAATCGGCGTGCACGAGCTTTTCTATCCCCTCATGCAGGCGTACGACTCGGTCGTGATCAAGGCCGACGTGGAGATCGGCGCCACCGAGCAGAAGTTCAACCTTCTCACGGGGCGGGACATTCAGATTGCTTACGGCGTAGAGCCTCAGGTTGTTTTGACCCTTCCCGTGCTCGAAGGGCTGGACGGAGTGCGTCGAATGAGCAAGAGCCTGGGGAATTACATCGGCATCGCCGAGTCTCCACGTGAGATGTTCGGCAAGGTGATGAGCATCCCCGACCCTTTGATTGAGCGTTATTTCCGTCTGGTCACCGACGCCACTGCCCAGGAGTGCGCGGAAGTGGCTAAATCGCTTGGGGATACGTCCACGAATCCAATGCTGTGGAAAAAGGCCCTGGCGCATCGACTGGTTCGTCAATATCACTCCGTGGCCGAAGCCGACCACGTCCGAGACGACTTCGAGAAGCAGTTCTCCCGCCGCGAAGTCCCCACCGAGATGCCCCTTGTGAAGGTGGAGCCGGGCCGTTTCCGAGCCCGGGACCTCATGATGCGAGCCTTTCCCAATGAATACACCGGAAACGCAGCCGGGAATCTATTTCGCCAGGGCGCCGTCTATATCAACGGAGAGCGGGTCACGGACGTGGCTCGAGAAGTGGATCTGGGGCAGGGTTCGGGGCCCGGCGAGGTGATCTTCAAGGTAGGACGCAAGTTCGCCAAAGTG